>JBHIDP010000078.1:0-11513 GCA_046760185.1 Anaerolineae bacterium | reverse complement strand
CTTTAGCCCAGCACACGACCTGGCCTTTGATAGGTTGGTCAACTGCGTGTAAACGACGAAGCCTCGACTCCAGCGGGATCCGAGTAGAAGCCTGGGATGCGAAATATGGCTTAGTTCCAGAGAGGAAGATTCATGGCTGAAGACAAAAGACTATCAGAGGAGGTTGGTGTGGGAAAGGTCTGGCAGTGGTGGGGGCGCTGCAGCCCACCGCTCAAGATCGGTATCATCTTCGCCATTATCGCCGCCCTGATGGCTGGCGTCGGCTGGTTGATCCACCCCAATTTCGCGGCGCGTACCCTCTGGTCCTTCCTGATGGCCGTTTTCATCTCCGCTGCCGCCTGGGGGGTCATTAGCTGGGCCATCGCTACGGCGGCCTACGATGTGGAACGGGATGCCTCTCAGGGACAGGGAGAAGAATAAGAGCTATGACACCCGTTCAGGAGCGACCAGGCTTCCATGCGATTGAAGGAAGCGCTTAGAGTTCAAAAAGGTGAGGTCATCTCCCTGGTCGGGGGCGGCGGAAAGAGCACGGCCATGTATCGCCTGGCCAGCGAACTGGCCGGCCAGGGCTGGAAGGTGGTGACCACCACCACCACCCTCATTCGCACCTCCCAGGGCCGGCAGAGCGAGGCCCTCATCATCTCCCCTGATAAGGCTGACGCCCTCCCTAAAATCTCCGCTGCCCTTGGCCAGTACAACCAGGTCACGGTGGTCAGCGGGGAGAGAGTGGCCGGCAAGAGGAAATTGATCGGCCTGCCCCCTGACTGGATAGCGGACATCCGTGACCTGCCTCAGGTGGATGCCGTCATCGTCGAAGCTGACGGCTCCCGCCTGCGCTCGCTGAAAGCCCCGGCCGACCACGAACCGGTGGTACCAGAATGTACCACCATCCACATCCCCGTGGCCGGCCTTGACGCCGTCGGACAGTCCCTCTCCAACCAATCGGCTCACCGTCCCGAACTGGTGGCCAGGTTGGCTGGCATGGAGATGGGAGAGCCAGTCACCCCTGAGAGCGTGGCCAGCGTCCTCGGCCACCGGCAAGGGGGGTTGAAAGGAGCGTCGCCCGGCGCCCGGCTCCTGCCCCTGGTCAACAAAGTCGAGGATGAGGAAGGTCTGATGGTGGCCAGGGAGATCGCCAACCAGCTCCTACGGGAAGAGGCTATCGAGTTGGTCCTGAGCGGGGCGGTGCAAAGTGAGGACCCCATCCTGGAAGCCCAGGGCCGGGTGGCGGCTGTCGTCCTGGCCGCGGGGGAATCGCAGCGCATGGAGAAACCCAAGCAGCTCCTCTCCGTGAACGGAAAGACCTTCCTGGAGCACGTCATAGAGACAGGCCTGGCCTCACTTGCTAACCAGGTGGTCGTCGTCCTGGGATATCAGGCTGAGACCATTGGGCCCGTAGCCGAAGGATACCCCGTACGGACCGTCGTCAACCAGGATTGGGCCGGGGGGCTTTCCACTTCTGTGAAGGCCGGCTTGCGGGCGGTCCATCCCCGAACGGCCGGGGCCGTATTCCTGCTGGCCGATCAGCCTTTGATCACCCCTCAGACCATCAACCGCTTGATCCTGGCTCACCGTCGCACCCTGGCCCCGGTCGTGGCTCCCACCTTCCGCGGCCAGCGGGGCAATCCCACCCTGTTCGACCGCCGCCTCTTCCCGGCCCTACAGGCTCTGGAGGGAGACAGCGGAGGGCGGGCCCTCATCGGCCAATACGAAGACTCAGTGGAATGGGTTGCCGTCAACAGCGATGAAATCCTCTTCGACGTGGACACCGAGGAGAACTACGGCAGCCTGTTGGAAAAGGGGAGCCGTCTGTAGAGGGTGTTTTTTGGCAGAAGAAGGTTGACTGTTGCTGGACAAACTCAGGACGATCCGTAGCTTTATCCTCGACATGGATGGTGTCCTCTACCGTGGCCGCCTTCCCCTGCCCGGAGCGCCCCAATTCATAGAGTATCTCCAGAGTCAGAGAACCCCTTTCATCCTGCTCACCAACAACTCGACCCAAACGGCCGCCCAGTACGTGACCAAACTGAGAGAGATGGGCATCGCCGTGGCTGAAGAGTCAATCCTGACCTCAGCCCAGGCCACAGCCCTCTACCTGAGGCAGATTGCCGCCCCTGGCACCAGGGTGTATGTCATCGGGGAGAAGGGTCTGCGTCAGGCCATAGAGGAAAACGGCTATCTTGACAGTGACGAGGGAGCCGCTTTTGTGGTGGTGGGCTGGGACCGTCAGTTGACCTACGACAAACTGAAGCGGGCCACCCTCGCCATCCGCAACGGGGCGCAATTTATCGGCACCAATCCGGACCGCACTTTCCCCAGCGAGGAAGGGATTGTGCCTGGCAACGGGGCCATCCTGGCCGCCATCCAGGCCGCCACCGATGTCGAGCCAACCATCATCGGCAAGCCCGAACCGACGGTCTTCAGGCTGGCCCTGGAGAGGATGGCGGCCGCAGCCAAGGAAACGGCCGTTGTCGGCGACCGCCTTGAGACCGACATCCTGGGCGGCCACCGGGCGGGCCTGACCACCATCCTCCTCCTCTCCGGCGTGTGCAACAAAGAAGAGCTGGCCGGGTCTAATCTCAAGCCGGACCTGGTCTTCGAGGGGGTGCAGGAGTTGCACACCGCTCTGCGAGAGGCCAGAGTTAGTGGCGTGGCACAATCCGAATAGGGCGCGGCCAAAATGACTTGGAGAGGTGCACGCCAGCCCACCGTTACCGACCTGGCCTCAAAGTTGATCGCCAGTTCTTGAAGCAACTCTTCGCCAAGGAGGAGACATTGAGATTAGGGCTGGTAGCAAGACCATCGCCCTTTCGAGCTATGAGATTTTGCCTGTAACAACCCGATGAATTTTCGGCGGTAAGGGGCCGGGCGGCAATTTTTGATATTTGCAAATTTTGCAGTTTTGTGGTATAAGAAAGTTTTGGATTTTTGTCCCATCTAGAACGGTTTGGGCTCTGATTGTACAATCGTTTCGATAGGGAGGTAGCACAATGCGACGAATTTGCCTGATTGCGTTTTTGATTGCGCTTGTGCTGCTTACAGGCAAAGCGCAAACCCCGGCCCTGGCACAAGAACCCAAACAGCAGCAAGACACTTCCCAGGGCCTGACAATCCTCACCCCTTATCCGGCCCAGGTGGTAGGGATCGGGGAGACTGTCACCTTCGCGCTCACGCTGCGCAATACCGGGCCATCCCCGCAAATCGTGCGCCTGGAGGTGCAAGAAGCCCCCCATGGCTGGACAGCCACCTTCAGAGGCGGAGGCCAAATCATCCAAGCAGTTTATGTAGAACCTGCCAGCAACGCGTCGGCCAGCCTCAGACTGGAACCGCCGGAAGATGTCTCTGGCGGGACCTATCGTTTTGTGGTTGTCGCCCGCGGCGAAGGCGTTGAAGGCGAACTACCCATCGAGTTGACCGTAAAGGAGAAGCTCCCACCCAAGCTCAAGTTTGACGTGGAGTTACCTACGCTCAAAGGTACTCCGACCACGACCTTCCGCTACGACGCCACGCTGAGGAACGAGGGCGATGAAGATTTGACGGTCAACCTTGCGGCCGACGCGCCCGAAGGCTTCCGGGTGAGCTTCAGACTTAGTGGCAAGGAAGTGACCAGTCTGCCGCTCAAAGCCAACGAGTCGAAGCGCCTTAACATAGAAGTACGCCCCTTCGCCGAGATACCGGCTGGCGAGTACCCCATCACCGTGCTGGCCCAGGGAGGTGAAGTCCAGGCGACGATCGATCTCACTGCCGAGGTGACAGGCCGGCCGGACCTGTCCGTGACGGCACCGGATGGGCGGCTCTCGGGCCGGGCGTACGCCGGCCGCGAAACACCCCTCAAGATCATCGTGCGCAACACCGGGAGCGCCGCAGCGCGCAACGTCGAGTTGAGCGCCTCTGAACCACCCGGCTGGTCGGTCGAATTCGAGCCGAAGCAGATTGCGGAGATCGCCGCCGGCGAGCAGGTTGAGGTAAGGGCCAGGCTCCGGCCCGCTGAGAAAGCGGTTGCTGGCGACTATATGGTAACAATCCGCGCACGGGGCGAAGGCGGCTCCTCTAAGTCTGCGGAGTTTCGCATCACGGTGCTCACCTCCACGCTCTGGGGCGTGGTGGGAATCGCCCTCATTGCCGTCGCCGTCGTCGTAGTGGGCCTGGCCGTGATGCGCTTCGGTCGCAGGTGATTCCGGGAGGAGGCAAGTGATGGGCGAGTTGGTGATCGAAACTCGGGGCCTTACCAAGCACTACGGGGACCTCGTGGCCGTGGACGCACTGGACCTGACTGTGGAGCAGGGTGAGGTCTTCGGCGTGCTCGGCCCCAATGGTTCAGGCAAAACGACAACGATCCTGATGCTCCTGGGACTCACCGAGCCGACGGCGGGCAGCATGCAAGTGTTGGGCTTCGACCCGGTACGTCAGCCGCTGAGCGTCAAAGCCCGCGTGGGATACCTCCCCGAACAGGTCGGATTTTACGATGAACTGACTGCCCGCGAGAACCTGATTTACATCGCCAAGCTGAACGGCTTGCGCCGGGATGAGGCATACAAACGGATAGACGAAACGCTCCAGCAGATGGGCTTGGGCGAGGTGGCCGACCGGCGTGTGGCTACGTTCTCGCGCGGCATGCGCCAGCGGCTCGGCGTGGCGGAGGTTTTGCTCAAGCGGCCCCAGTTCATCATCCTGGACGAACCGACACAGGGGCTCGACCCCGAAGCCGCGCGGGAGTTTCTGACTCTCATCAGTGACCTTAAGGCGGAGGGAATCACCATACTTCTGTCCTCGCACTTGCTGTATCAGGTGCAGACGGTCTGCGACCGGGTGGGCCTCTTCCATCGGGGTCGTATGGTCCTCGAAGGCACGGTGAAGGGGCTGGCCCAACGTGTGCTCGGGGGTGCGTACCGAATCCATCTTGAGGCCGACGGCCCCGCGCCACCGCTCGAAGAGGCGCTGCGGGGCCTCCCCGGGGTAGTGAACGTCAAGCAATCTGACGCCAATACCTATGAGTTGGAAGCCAGAAATGACCTGCGCCCGGAGGCCGCCCGTGCAGTCATCAAAGCGGGCGGGAAGCTGCGTTCGCTGGACTTGGAAGAGTCGAGCCTTGACGAGATTTACACCCGATACTTTGAGGAGGTGGAGCATGTCGCTGCGGCTTGAGAAGGCCAGACGTGAGCGTGTGCGCGAAGGCTCGCCGTGGACCGGGCTGTGGGCCGTCGTCGCCAAGGAGATGGCCGACCACCTCACGAGCGCCCGGATGCGCATCCTGGAGCTACTGATCCTGCTGACAGCGTTCGGCACGGTGTATGCTGCTCTTCAGGAGCTGCGGACCACTGTGGGGCAGGACCCATTCCTGTATCTCAAACTCTTCACTACAGCGCGAGACCCGCTCCCCGCGTTTGTGGGTTTCTTGGGGTTCCTCGTTCCGCTGATCGCCATCGCTTTAGCATTCGACGCAGTCAATGGAGAGTTCAACCGGCGGACGCTCTCGCGCCTGTTGGCGCAGCCCATCTATCGCGACGCGCTGCTCTTTGGGAAGTCCCTGGCCGGGCTCTTCACATTGGCCCTGGTGCTGACGGCCATCTGGTTACTGATCATGGGCCTGGGCATTCTTCGTCTGGGGCCCCCACCCGGGAGCGAGGAGGTAGCGCGCAGTTTGTGGTTCCTACTGACTACAATCTTCTACGGAGGCATCTGGCTCGCGTTGGCGCTCGTGTTCTCAATCGTCTTCCGCCAGCCGGCCACCGCAGCGCTGGCCTCCATCGCTGTCTGGCTTTTCTTTACGGTCTTCTGGGGGATGATTGCCAGCCTGCTGGCCCAGGTGCTGCGCCCGGTGCAGGTCGGGTTTCCCCTGGAAGTGCTGGCGCAAGCCCGGTTGGAGATGGCGCTTACGCGCCTGTCGCCCAACACACTCTATGCCGAGGCCACATTAGCGCTCCTGCAGCCGACGGTGCGCGCCTTCGGTCTGGTGCTCCCCGTCCAGCTTCAGGGGGCAATCCTGGGCACACCATTGCCCCTCAGCCAGAGTCTGCTGCTCATCTGGCCGCACTTGACGGGGCTCATCGCCGCAACCATCTTGTTGTTCGCGCTGGGCTACGTGCTCTTCCAACGACAGGAAATCCGCCCCTAATCCGAGACTGGTCTGCTTTCAAGAAGGTACATCAGGTCCCACCAGTTCATCGCCACACCCCCTGCTTAATTGACTCCTGCCAGCAATCCATGTATAATTATAGATGATCATAAACGTGACAAATGGAGGTGGTGTCTATGTTTTACTTTGACCCCATGTACTTCGTCTTCGCCCTGCCGGCCCTGCTTCTGGCCTTCTACGCCCAATTCAAGGTGAAGTCGGCCTACAGCAAATACACGCGGGTGCCTAACGAGCGCGGAATCACTGGCCTGCGAGCAGCCGAACAACTGCTCTATGACAACGGCCTGGGCCATATCAACATCGAAGGCATCCCTGGCGAGATGACGGACCACTATGACCCTCGTAAGAAGACATTGCGGCTGTCGGCGGGAGTGGCCCGTCAGGCCTCGGTAGCCTCTCTGGGGATCGTGGCCCATGAGGTTGGTCATGCCGTGCAGGATGCCAGAGCGTATTTTCCGCTCCGTCTGCGTTCCGGCCTGGTGCCGATGGTCAGCCTGGGCTCGTACCTGGGTCCCATTCTGTTCATCCTGGGCATTGCCATCGGGTTGACCGGTCTGGCTTGGCTGGGGGTCCTGGCCTTCTCCGGAGCAGCGGTCTTCGCTTTGGTGACCCTGCCGGTGGAGTTCAACGCTTCCAAACGGGCCATGCAGATGCTCCGCAGCAGCGGTCTGGTCAGCGGGAATGAGTATGGACGAGCCAAGAGTGTCCTCGACGCTGCCGCGCTGACCTATGTGGCCGCCCTGGCTCAGGCCCTAGCCACGCTGCTGTACTACGTCTTTATCCTGATGGCGCGCAGCCGCGAAGACTGAGCCGGTCGCAAGACTTCTGAACAACTACGATGCAGGACATAAGCCTGCATGACTGTCCCATGCAGCCCGTGTCCTGCATTTTGTTATTGAGCCGGAGACAGATATTGTCCGACAGGACCGCCCTGCTTGATCTCAGCTACCCTCAGCTTGAGAAACTACTGACTTCATGGGAAGAGCCTTCCTACCGCACTCAGCAGTTGTGGGAGTGGCTCTATCACTCCCTGGCCGATGACTTCTCCCAGATGAGCAACCTCCCCCGGGAGCTCAGGGAGAAGCTGGAGGAGGCCGTAACGCTCCAACCCCTGGGTGTTCTCGACCAGATAACCTCCCCTAGCGGATTAACCCAAAAGCTCCTCCTTGGGCTGGCCGATGGGGAGACCATTGAAAGCGTCCTCATGCGCTATCGTCGCCGAAACTCGGTGTGTGTCTCCACCCAGGTCGGCTGCGCCATCGGTTGCCCCTTCTGTGCCACAGGCCAAAGCGGGTTCACCCGCAATCTGACCCCCGGCGAGATCGTTGGACAGGTGCTTCACTTCGCTCGTCTCCTGGGAATGGACGGCCAGAAGGTCACCAATGTGGTCCTCATGGGGATGGGGGAGCCCCTGGCCAACTACGAAGCCATGTGGCAGGCGGTCGAGGTCCTGCATGATCGGCGGGGGTTCAACCTGGGCGCACGCCGCATCACCATCTCAACGGCTGGACTGGTGCCCGGCATTCAGCGCCTGAGCGGGGAGGAGCTACAGGTCGGCCTGGCCATCTCTCTCCACGCTGCCGAAGACAGGCTGCGTGACGACCTGGTTCCCCTCAACCGCCGCTACCCTTTGGCTCAACTGATGGAGGCCTGTCAGAGCTACGTCGAAAGGACCGGGCGGCGCATCACTATCGAATACGCCCTCATCCACGGCATCAACGACGATATCGGCCAGGCCCAGGCTCTGGGGCAGCTCCTGCAAGGTCTCAACTGCCAGGTGAACTTCATCCGCCTCAATCCCATCCTTGAAAGCGAATGGCAGCCCTCTTCCCGTAAGAGGGTAGGAGCATTTCAGGCCATGTTGGATGGATACGGCATCCGCAGCACTGTGCGTGTACGGCGTGGGATAGATATTCAAGCTGGCTGCGGGCAGTTGAGATCGCGGAGCGTGGGAAGGAAGTTGAACGAGCCAGGAATTTCAAATTAACTCTTGATTTTTTGCTCAACATATTGTATGATTACAGAGTGGATGCTGTGGTAAAGATTGCCCCTTCGATCCTGTCAGCCGATTTCAGCCGACTGGGCCAGCAAGTGGGTGAGGCTGTGGCCGCCGGTGCGGACTACATCCACATTGACGTCATGGACGGCCATTTCGTGCCCAACATCACCATCGGCCCGCTGGTGGTGCGAGCCGTACAAGGGATCACCGACCGGCCGCTGGACGTCCACCTGATGATCGAAGAGCCGCAGCGGTACACGGAGCAGTTCGCTCAGGCCGGGGCGGATATCATCACCGTCCATCAGGAGGCCTGTCCCCACCTGCACCGCGTGGTGGAGCAGATCAAGGCCCTGGGAAAGAGGGCGGGAGTAGCGCTTAATCCGGCTACGCCGTTGAGCAGCCTGGAAGAGATATTAGATCATGTCGATTTGATCCTCCTGATGACGGTCAACCCAGGCTTCGGGGGGCAGGAGTTCATCGCCAGCATGCTGCCCAAGATTCAGCGGTTGCGGGAGATGTTTGACAAGCGAGAGTTGAACTGCGAGTTGGAGGTTGACGGCGGGATTAACGCCGAGACCGCGCCTCAGGTTGTGGCCGCTGGAGCGGAGGTGTTGGTGGCCGGGGAGGCGATTTTCGGGGCCAAAGAGGGGATCGCCGAGGAGATGGAGAGGATAAGGGAGAGCATTATTTTCAGAGGACAAGCTGATTGCAGCAGCAGTCTGGAGGAGGCAAAATGACTACAGCTACCAAAAAGATCACCATAGATGTCCCAGAAGATGTGTGGAACGAGTTCGTTAAGAGCGCCCGTGGAGGAAGGATGTCAGCGGATGCGATTCTTCTGGATTTGATAAAAAGCTATGCTGAGGTGCAGCGAGAGGAACCAGAGGCTTTTGACGTCGCCGAAATCACGAGGGCTTATCTCTCAGGACGGCTCGAGCGCAAGGGTTCCATCAACGACATTGATATCAACGCTGAAGAGGTGGAAAAGGCAATCATCAAGACTTTCGGGATCAGCGACCCTGTGGAGCTAATCGAGAAATTGAGGAGCTCCAGATGGTAGCTATCGTCACCGATGTGCTCAGTGTGTACCATATCTTCAAGAGAGATCCCAGATACGACGTGACGAGCCTCTACATGGAGGAAAGCAGGAGGGTCGCAAGGGGAGTTGGCATCTTCAACCTCCTTGAACTATGTGGTGTCATGGCAACTGCTGATCAAACCAAGAGGGCGGTGAGGCTATTTAGGGAATACCATGCGAGAAGCGATGTAAAGATGTTCTACCCACCCATTGTGCTCATGTCGGAGGGAGAGTTCTGAGCCCAATTGAACGCCGAAGTGATGAACAGGATCAAGCGGGGGATGAGATTTGGTGATGCGGCGATCTTGTGGACGCTTGAAGCTAACGAATGTGAGCTTTTGATCACTTGGAACGTGAAGCACTTCAGCGGAAAGACTGCCATCAAGGTTCAAACGCCGGAGGAATGGCTAAAAGAGCAGGGAAGGGGGTGAATCCACTCGAGCGTCGAATCTCTCGCCGTGATTTTCTTCATCTCCTCTCGGCCCTTGGATTGGCCGGAGTGTTGGAGGCCATCACCGGATGCACGACGGAGCGGACGGAGATGGTTTCGGTCAGGGAGCCCACCTCGACGGCAAGGCCGTCTCCAAGGCCGACAGGTACAGCTATCCCAACCTCAACAAGTACAGCCACGGCGACGCCGACGAACACCGTTACCCCCGTGCCCACAGCTACGGCCACACCCACTGCCACTGAGGTGGTGGATGAGGACTTGTTCTCCGAGGAGGGGCTCTCCAGGGTCATCGTCGCCCATGATCCTGAGGTCAAGGGCTACCCAACAGCGGCCCCCTTTGACCCAGGGCAGAGTTACCCAGAGTACCCCTTCCCCCAGGATGAGCTATCGAGGGAGAACAGAGCCTACGGCTTGGTCAGGGAAGCCTTGAGGCTGCTGCACCCGGAGGGGTTTGGGTCGCCAGATTGGAACCCTCTGGGAGAAGTGATCAAGCCGGGCGATGCGGTGGTGATCAAGCCCAATCTGGTTGATGACAGTCAGTGGCAGCGGGGCAAGATTACTCACCCGGCCGTCATCAGGCCCATCATTGACTATGCCTACAAGGCTTGCGGGCCCACGGGCCGGATCATCGTGGCCGAGGGCCCCTGGGCCATGGGCGTCTTCGAACGGATCGTCGAGATCACTCAACTGGAACAGATGGTTGGACATCTGGCCGGCCAGCATGGCCTTCCCGCTGTCCTTGAGAACCTTAACAAAGCAACAAAGGAGACCACCCCTCTGATTGATTTGGGGGAAGCTTCAGAGTTCTACGGTGTAGACCGCACATGGTACGATGCCCACGGCAAGGAGCTTCGTTTCGACGGCGATCCGGGGGTTGGCAGCTACCGCATCGCCCCCACAGTCCTACAGGCCGACGTGGTGATCAACGTGCCCAAGGTCAAGGTGCACTGCTCGGCGGGGGTCACCTTGGCCATGAAGAACATGGTGGGGATCATCCCCTGTTGGGATGGGCCCTACCAGGACCGGGCCCTGAAGGATTGCCCCCATACCTCCAGCCTGGATCGGCAGGAGGGCAAGAGGGGAGAATATGCGGAGAATGACACCATCTGGCGGTCTATCGCCGACCTGAACAAGATTCTGCTCTACGCCGACCGGGGAGGGCGCCTGCAATCCAGCAGGCAGCGCCGCAGCGTGACCGTTGTTGATGGGATCATTGCTGGAGAGGAGAGCCAGTTCAATCCCATTCCGTACCCTCTGAGCAGCATCATCATCGGCTTCGATCCCGTGGCCGTTGACGCCGTGACCGCCCGGGCCATGGGCTTCGACCATCGGAGGATAAAGTCCATAGCCAACGCCGCCCAAACAACGAGGTTCGCTCTGGGTTCAGCTCATCCAGCCGATGTGAAAGTGATCCTCTCCGGTGGGGAGAGGATTAATGCCCTCTACGATAAGGTCCTTACCCCAGAGCTGCACGTCTATTCCTGGAGGGGATACATCGAGGCCACCGATTTTGCGTTCCCGGAGATTCTGGGTTACGGGTACGCGGCAACGGCGGGGGAGCTCTCAGTGAGAGCACGAGACGACTCAGGCGTGGCCTATATCAGGCTAACTTACCGCCGGGGCGGAAAGCCAAGGATGAAGGACCTCAAGTTGGTGGAAGGTGACAAGACAGATGGGGAGTGGAGAACCAGGCTCCTTCTGGGCAGAGGCATTGAAGCTCCCACCCTCATCGCCGCCGACGAACTGTACAACCTGGGGAGATGGGGGATAAAGCTGTAGGATCAGTAATCTCACCTAAGAGCCTATCCGAAAACCCAGCAGCGGGGGCTCCCATGCCCCCACTGGGCGG
>JBHIDP010000077.1:0-11585 GCA_046760185.1 Anaerolineae bacterium | reverse complement strand
TACAAACCCTTGACATCGTTAACATTTTGGCTTATAATCCAGATGTCCTGAAGTGCTTTGGGCCATTTTTCTCAGGGGGAAGACTTTATCGAAAGGAGGAGGATCTAAATGGAAAGGAAGAGTCTGTTAGCAGTACTGGGTGGTATCTGTTTGGTTTTGGCAGCAGCGGCTTTGCTGGCCGGTTGTGCTCCAGCGGCGGCGACGCCAACACCGGCGCCGGAACCGATTGTTCTGGGCGCTCCCCTTTCTACAGCGTACGTGTACGGCTGGGATGCTGAGAGAGGTTTAACCCTGGCCATTGAGGAGATCAATGTCGCCGGTGGGGTTGATGTGGGGGGAGTGAAACGTCCTTTCAAGCTCGAGGTGTTGGATACCCGCGACCTTGAGCCCGGAGTGCCCATCAGTGAGGCGCTGCTGGCGGTAGAGAAGCTCATTCTGGAGAAGAATGCAGACTTCATCATCGGCGGGCCGGTTCGCTCTGAGGCAGCGCTGGCGGCTATGGACCTGATGACCAAGTACAAGAAGGTGTCGCTCCTGACCACCGGCGTCCTGACGCCCAAGTACCATGCCAAAGTGGCTGAAGAGTACGATAAGTACAAGTACTGCTTCAGGGTGACCGGCGAGGCAAAATGGATGGTGGGTGAGATCATTACTCTCCTGGAGAGCATCAGGGCCGATCGCGGGTTCGACAGGACGTTCATCATGGTCCAGGACGTTGCTCACGCCCGAGCCGGAGGCGAGATACTGCAGAAGGTGCTGACGGATAAGGGTTGGACGGTCTTGGGGCTGGAGATATACCCGACCGGGACGACCGATTTCTCCACGGGACTGCTCAAGGCCAAGGATGGAGAGGCACAGATTCTGCTCCTGTGGATGGATATGCCCGAGTCCTCCATCCTGCTGAAGCAGTGGTACGATTTGAAAGTGCCGGCCCTTCCCTTCGGCAGCATCCTTTCTGCCGCCGAGCAGCCTGGTTTCTGGGAGGCTACGGAGGGCAAAGGTGAATTTGCCATCGCCAATGTGGTAAATGCCGGCAACGCTCGAACCGAGCTCACGGAATGGGCGGTGGAATTCTATGAGGCCTACAAGGAAAGGTGGGGAATAGAACCTGAGGCCTACGGCACCTCGTCCAGCTATATGGGCCCCTATGTGCTGAAGGATGCTATCGAGCGTGCCGGGAGCCTGGATCCAGAAGCGGTCATAAAAGCGCTGGAGGAAACTGATTTGATGGGGGTTTACGGCAGGATAAAGTTTGACCCCCAGAGCCATCAGGTTATCCCCAGCTATGACCCTGAAGAGGGTGCCGTCGGTAGCCTGTTGCAATGGCAGGCTGGGGAGCGGGTGGTCATCTTTCCACCGAGCGCGGCTGTCGGCGAGATTAAGCTTCCACCGTGGATGGAGTGAAGCCTAAAGCGTTGAAAAAAGCAAATTAGGCATGCGGACCTGGAGGCTGGGGTGAGGAAAGTTAGACGATGCACCCCAGCCTCCTGTCTGTATCATCCAAAAGGAGGCGTTGCTCTTCCGCCTTTCAGCCCGATGGCTTCCGCCTCGGGCTTATCTGCCACGCTTTTTGACCGGGAGGCTATGCGGAGGCTGGCATGGATATACTTATCTACGGGTTGATAAACAGCGTTTCATTGGCACTCATGGCTGTTGGATTTAGCCTGGTCTATGGCATCAGCCGGTTACCCAACTTTGCTCATGGGGCGCTATACATTACAACCGGATTTATTGCCTGGGCCCTCCATCGCTCTCTGGGCATGAATTACGTAGTGTCCATCATACTGTCCTTGATCATTACGGCGGCCATTGGAGCAGCTATGTATCAACTTATCCTCAGACGCATAAGAGGTATGCCGACCTCCGAAATAATTGCCTCATATGCCATCGGCCTGGCTATACTGGAGGGCTTCCGCTGGGCAGGGTTCAAAGGCATGACCTATACTCTCCCCGAATTCATCAGCGGCACGATAGATATCGTGGGTGTCTCAGTGGACTACCAGCGGATCGTCGTCCTCGGAATGGGATTAGCAGTAGTGTTATTTCTTTGGATTTTTACTCACTACACCAGAGTGGGGTTAAGCCTTAGGGCCATTGCCCAGGATGAGCGCGCCGCCCTGATGCTCGGCATAGATTCGGATCTGACAGCCGTCGTCGCTCTGGCCCTCGGCTCAGCTCTGGCCGGATTGGCGGCTGTGACCATACTCCCTCTTGGTAACATCACCGTGAAGACGGGCTATGATGTCTTGATTTTTGCTCTGGCTGTATGCGTTGTCGGCGGGCTTGGTAGCTGGGCCGGTTCCGTAATGGCTGCCTTTGTCATCGGTTTTGCCCAGATACTGACGGTTGCCTTTATCAAACCTCACTTCCAGATGGTGGTGGCGCTGGCGGCTATCATCATTGTGCTTATAGCAAGACCTTCAGGGCTCTTTGGAAGGCAGAAAGAACTGGAGGAGAGGGTTTAGAGAGATGGTTATGGCTGAGAGAGCGAGACGAAAAGAGAGGTTGGACAGGGGTATAAAGGTACGGACAGAAGGCATATATGCTGTCTCTTCGTGGAGGGAGATTCTGTATCTGCTAGGGCCGCGGTTAGGTTTGATCCTGGGACTGTTGATAGCACCTCTGGCTATGCCAAGCCTGTACTGGCAAAGGGTCCTGTCCATTGCCGCTGTATACGGATTGTTGGCCCTAAGCTTTGACTTCCTGGCCAGTTTCGTTGGGTTGGTTTGCTTAGGGGGTGCTCTCTTTACCGGGATTGGCGGATATATAGCCGGGGTCTTGAATTCATCCTTTGGATTGCCGCCGGCACTGACGATCTCTGTGGCCACCGTAGGTGGAGCAGCTATCTCCACCTTGCTCTTATTGCCTTGTCTACCGCTGCGAGGCATCTACTTTGCCATAGCTACCCTGATGTATCCATTGCTGTTTGAGAGGATCATCGCCGCCACTGCTGTGTTTGGCGGGACGGAGGGTGTATCTGGGCTTACCTCTTTGCCGAACAAATGGGTTGAAATATATCTCGTTGTAGGGATACTTCTTGTTTCAGTTTTTGCCTTGAGAAGGTTGGTTAATGAAGATATGGGGCTGGTGTTTCGCGGCATAAAGGATAATGACCAATCGGTCAGGGCCTCTGGCATGAATATAGCCTATTACAAAGCTCAGGCTGTGTTCATTGCCTCGGCCATAGGATGCTTTGCTGGTGCCTATCTATCTCATCTCTATACCTGGGCGGGTATGTCATTGTTTGCCCTCGATTTTTCGGTAATGCCTATTGCCGCCACTGTCATCGGTGGAATAGGGACCCTTGCCGGTCCGGTATTGGGAAGTTTCCTCTTATCCCCCATATCTGAGCTACTGCGGGCCTTTGGCACCCTCAGGATAGTTTTCTATGCTATGGTCATAGTTCTATTTATCGTGTTCTGGAGCGAGGGTTTACTGAATTACTTTCGGAGAAAATACCACCAGTTCGAGCATTGGGTAGAGGTGTAAGGCATGAACGAAGGGCCGATCCTTCAGGTTGAGAACATCAGCAAGTCATTTGGAGGGGTTACTGCAGTAGACGGTATGAGCTTTGACTTGTTCAGGGGTGAAATCCTGGGAATCATCGGTCCCAATGGCTCGGGGAAGACGACACTGGTTAACTGTATTACCGGCTTTGTGAAGAAGGACTCAGGAAAGGTTGTCTTCAAGGGGAGAGATATCAGCAAACTAGCGGCCCATAGAATTGCCGACATCGGCCTTTTGAGAACTTTCCAGATCATGAGGCCATATTACAGTCTGCCAGCCTTCAAAAACCTCATTGTGCCCTTGTATTCACCACGGGCAAAGCGATTCAGTGAAGGAAAGTTTGGAGATAGAGATACAGTGGCTGTAAACCTCCTAGAGGATGTGGGATTTGAGAGGGATTCCTTTGTGCCATACAAGCTTGCTTCTTCCCTTCCTACCGGGTATCTCAAGCGTATTGAACTGGCCAGGTGCCTGGCTCTGAAGCCCGAGGTCCTCATTACCGATGAAATCTTCTCCGGTCTAAGTGCAGGCGAGGTGGCTAGTATGGTTCCTGTTATAGAGAGGTTGCGGATGCAAGGCATTACCCTGGTTATGATTGAGCACCGCTTGCGAGAGTTGTTCAGACTAGCTGACAGAGTCATCGTCTTGAATTTCGGCCAGAAGATTGCCGAAGGAACACCGGCCGTGATCATAGAGAACGAAGAGGTGAAGAGAGCCTATCTTGGTCCGGAGGAGATAGCGTGGCGTTAGAAGTTAGCAACCTTATGCTATTCTACGAGAACATGCTGGCTATCAACAATGTTAGCCTTAAATGTGGTGATGGTCAGATCGTAGGGGTCTTTGGCACCAACAGTGCGGGCAAGTCCTCGCTGATGTACGCTATTTCAGGCATAATCCTCGACATAAAGCAAAAGGAGGAGATGAAGGGTGGGGAGAGGATAACTGTACTGGGGGAGATAAGGTTTCACGGGGAAGACATTATTGAGCTCAAACCAAGCGAAAGAGCCAGGAAGGGTATCATCCTTTGCCCGGAGAGACGGAGGATCTTTCCCGAAAGTAGCGCCATGGAGAACTTGAAGGTAGGTGGCTACCTGGCTACCAGGTCGCAGGCGAAGCAGACCCTCGATTATATTTTTACCATCTTTCCCCCTCTGGCCGACAAAAATATACAGAAGCGAGCCGGCGGCTTCTTGAGTGGCGGTGAACAACAGATGCTGGCCATTGGCCGGGCTTTGATGGCTCAACCTAAGTTACTACTACTGGATGAACCTCTGCTTGGCCTGAGTCCGCTTATCCAATTTGCTCTCGTCCAGGCGATTAAGCAGATCCGGGAGGAAACGGGAATCTCGATAATCATAGCCGAACAATACGCCAGGCCGATCTTACCGATCATAGATTACGGCTACATCATCGAAAATGGTTCGCTGGTTATGGAGGGAACGAGCAAAGAACTCATGGAGAATCCCGATGTCCAATCGGCCTATTTTGGAGTATAGGACTTGAGGCAGGGAGAGGTTATGGGACAATTGGACGGGGCAGTGAACGAGTACGTCTTTACCAGGTTTGAGAGGAGTTGTGAGCAGTATCCTGATCACCCGGCCGTGATCTACCTGGGCGAGAAGTATTCTTTTTCTAAACTGAGACAACTGATTGAGAAGTTCGCCACTGCCTTGGCTGACCTGGGAATCAGGGAGGATGACAAGGTCATACTCTACGTTCCCAATTGCGTACAGTGGATTATCTCCTATTTCGGGCTTCAGAAGATTGGCGCTGTGCCGGTGCCGGTTTCCCCCATTTATACGTCCTACGAAGTTGAGTACATGACCAGGGACAGTCAAGCCAAAGCCATCATCTGTCAGGATACGAACTTTGGGTACGTAAAGCAGTTGTGGCCTCAAACCAATATAGAGAAAGTCATTGTCGTAAATGTGGTGGACATACTGCCGGCTTGGAAACGGGCCGTTGGCTTCCTCTTCGACAAAGTTCCACGCGGCTATGTTGAGCGAGAGGAGAATGTCTACTCTTTCAGAGAACTGATACAAAAATACCCACCTGAACCGCCCAGAGTTGAGATGGACCCAAGAGAACATCTGGCTTATATACTGTATACCGGGGGAACAACCGGCTTCCCCAAAGGTGTTCCAGGCACCCACAGCAGCATGGTATCCTACGTGAACGACCTGAGCGAGATCGTTAAGGGACACATCAGACCCACAAAGGATGTACTTGTCTTGGTGAACCCCCTCTTCCATATCATGGCCAAAGGAATGTTCGTCACTCTAGGCCTGAATGCCGGATGCACAACGGTAGTGATGCCTCAGCCTCAAGTAGATGCCATTTTGGAAGCTATTCAAAGATATAAGGCGACCTTGTTCCTCGGTGTTCCTGCTCTTTACCGCATGATACTGGAGAATGACAGGTTAGATCTATACGACTTAAGTTCACTGCGCCTGTGCTGGAGCGGGGGCGATACGCTCCCACTCGAGGTATTCAACCGGTGGAATCAGAAATTTAATGTCAAGATCCGCCAGGTATATGGTTCAACGGAAGTTGGTTTCGTTTCGATGAGCCGTCTAGATCGAGAGCCTGTGTCAATGAGTATAGGGACTTTATTGCCTAGCAGGCAGTATAGGATTGTAAATCCAGATACTTTGGAGGAGATACCGGAGGGTGGAACAGGTGAATTATTGGTTACTTCCGATTACATAATCAAACATTACTGGAATAACCCTGAAGAGACGGCTCGTTCATACATAAATTTAGATGGAGAAATATGGTACCGGATGGGAGATTACGTTAGAAAAGAAGAGGATGAGATATTCTATGTGGATAGAGGCGTGGATATCATAAAGTACAAGGGATATAGGGTCTCAGCTTCGGAAATCGAAGCGATATTACAAGATCATCCGGCAGTGATAGGTGCATGTGCCGTCGGTGTGCCCGATTCAACGGTGGGAGAGCGGATTAAGGCCCTGGTGGTGCTTAAGGAAGATGTGAGAGGTATAAGCTCATCGGAGCTTATCGGGTGGTGTCGGGAAAGACTTGCTCCTTATAAAGTCCCACAATACATAGAGTTTAGAGACATGCTGCCCAAATCCAAGGTAGGAAAGTTGCTGAGGCGTGAAATCAGAGAGGAAGAGAGAAGGCGAATAGCCAAGGAAGAGAAAAAGAAATAATAGAGAGGTTTCTATGAAGAAATTCATGTCCGGCAATCAGGCAGTAGCCAGGGGAGCCTGGGAGGCCGGGGTCATGTTCGCCGCTGGCTACCCCGGCACCCCCAGCACTGAAATCCTGGAAACCCTGGCTCCCTATAAGGAGGTCAGGGCCCGCTGGTGCAGCAACGAGAAGGTGGCCTTCGACGAGGCCGTGGGCGCGGCCATCGGCGGCCTGCGGGCCATGGTCACCATGAAACACGTGGGGCTCAACGTGGCCTCCGATGCCTTCATGGTCTTCCCTTACTCCGGCACCAACGCTGGGTTCGTCGTCATCTCAGCCGACGACCCGGGCATGCACTCCTCCCAGAACGAGCAGGACAACCGCTACTACGCCAGGATGGCCAAAGTGCCTCTGGTGGAGCCGAGCGATGCCCAGGAGTGCAAGGATTTTGTCGGCCTGGCCTTCGAGATCAGCGAACGGTTCAAGACACCAGTGATGATGCGCACCACCACCCGCATCGCCCATATCAAAGGGTTGGTGGAGCTGGGTGAACGAAAGGAGTACCCCCGCCGGGAGTACGTGCCCGACGTCAAACAGTACTCGGTGCCCATCTACCGCCGTCTGCGCCGTCCTGAACTGGAGAAGAAGCTGGCCCAACTGCGGGGGTACGCCGAGGAGACGCCCCTCAACGTGGTGGAGTTGAGGGACAGCAAAGTAGGGGTGGTGGCCAACGGCATCTCCTACCAGTACGCCAGGGATGTCCTGCCCGAGGCCTCCTCTTTCAAGCTGGGCCTGACCTATCCTCTACCCAGGGAGAAACTCCTGGACTTCTGTGCCAGGCACGAGAAGGTCTACATCGTCGAGGAGGGGGAAGGGTTCATTGAGGAGCAGTTGCTGGCCTTCGGCGCCACCAACATCGTGGGCAAGGAGCTGTTCGGCAACATCGGCGAGTACAGCCCGGAGCGTCTGGAGGCGGCCATCAAGGGCACCAGGTTCCCCACGGACTACAGCTCTGAGATAGCCATCCTACCCCGCCCACCGATGTTCTGTGTGGGATGCGGCCACCGCACCGTCTTCGAGGCCCTCAAGCGAGCCAAGGTGATGGTCACCGGGGACATCGGCTGCTACACCATGGGGGCCCTGCCCCCCTTCGAGGCCTCCCACACCACCTTCTGCATGGGCTCCAGCATCGGTAACGCCATCGGCTTCGAGCAGGCCGGGGTGGAGAACGTGGTGGCTGTCATCGGCGATTCCACCTTTATCCACGCTGGCATCCCCGGTCTCATTGACGCCGTCTACAACAAGAGCAAGGTCACCCTGCTCATCCTCAACAACGGCACTACCGGCATGACCGGCCAGCAGGTCCATCCCGGAGTTGACTATACCCTGCAAGGGGAACCGACCAAGGCTCTGGACCTGGAGAAACTGGCCCGGGCCGTGGGGGTGGAATACGTCAAAGTGGTGGATGCCTGGCAGCGCAAAGAACTGTACCGCACCCTCCGCGAAGCCAGAGCTTTCGATGGCCCGGCGGTGGTCATCGTCGAGGGGGCCTGCCGCATGCTGCCCGATCAGCGCGGGCGGGAGATCATCCCCTACGTGGTGGATGAGGAGTTCTGCACCGATTGCGGGGCTTGCTACCGCATCTACTGCCCGGCTATCGTGGTCGGCGAGCGGGGCCTACCCACCATCCTGGCCGAGGACTGCGTGGCCTGTACCCTCTGTCAGCAGGTCTGCCCCAAGGATGCCATCGAAGTACTCGTGCAATAATAACTTCCCGCTTTTGATCCCATTTGCAAGGGCAGAGTCAGGACACAACAGGAATGTCATTCCTGCACGAGTGCAGACAACGGGAACTGGTTACGGCTTGAAAATGGGAAATAACACATCAGACCAAAATGAGAAATTGTTCGAGGCCGACAGGGAAAAGCTGGCCGAGATCGCCCGAAAATATGACCTCGACCTGGTTGTCCTCTTTGGCTCCCGGGTCAAAGGTCGGGCCGTGCCTGGCAGCGATGTTGACCTGGCTGTGCGGTTCGTCAAGCGGGACTGGGGGAACGTGGACCTGGAGCTGGACCTGATTGGCGAACTGAATCAGGCCGTTGGTGGCCAGGGTGAGATAGATGTCGCTTTTCTCAACGGGGCCAGTCCTCTCCTGCTCTTTGAGGTGGCCTGCAGCGGTGATCCGTTGTATCAGAGGGAGCCCGATACCTTCACCCTGTTCAAATCCTATGCCGCGCTGCGCTACTATGATCATAACAAGTTCTTCGACCTGGAGGACAAATACCTGAAGGAACGGTATGGCTGATGAAGGATAATTACGATCGGCTGGTCAAGCAGAAGCTGACAAGGATGAGTAGCTACATTGACGAATTGGAGCCGTACCTTCAATGTTCTGTGGATGAATACCTGAGTTCCTCTGGGCGCCGCCGTGTAGTTGAACGCCTGACGCAGGTTATTGTCGAAAGTGCCACCGACGTCAACAACCTGTTGACTGAGCAAGCAGGTCAAGCGCCGGCTATGACAGCTCCTCAATCATTTGTGACTGTGCATGACTTGGGAGCTATTAATGAGCACCTTCTCGATAGGTTCCAACGCTATGTAGGTCTGCGCAACAGAATTGTACACGACTACAATGTGCTGGACAACAGGATCGTGTACTATTCGGCTAAGAGGCTCATTGATGATGCCAGGAAATATGCTGAAAGCATCTACCGTTACCTCTCGTTGGGCAGTGCAGAGGGTGACGAGAACAAATGAACCGAGGCAAGTAGGGGGAGGGCTGGCCCCTCTCTCTGAAAGATAGGAGAAAACGAGGAGAAGATGACTGATACGACCAACGTACTGCTGGCCGGAGTGGGGGGCCAAGGGGTCATTCTGGCCAGCGAGATCCTGGCACTGGCGGCCATTGCCGCTGGCTACGACGCCAAGCAGACGGAGGTACACGGCGTCTCCCAGCGGGGAGGGAGCGTCTTCAGCCACGTACGCTTCGGCTCAAAAATCCGCTCACCCCTCATCAAACCGGGCCAGGCGGACGTGGTGTTTGGTATGGAGAAGCTGGAGGCTCTGCGCTTCGCGCACTACCTCAAAGAGGGGGGTCTCCTCCTGGTCAACGATCACGGGATCATGCCCGTCTCGGCCGGTGAAGCCGTGGCCGAATACCCTCACCAGGCCGTTGAGTTCCTCAAAGGGAAGGGTCTGGAAGTCCTTGACATAAAAGCTACAGAACTGGCTGAGTCCCTAGGCAATCACCGCGTGGCCAACGTGATCATGCTGGGTGCTCTGTCTCACTTCCTGGACATTGATCAGGGGACCTGGCAGAAGATTCTTAGAGAACGCATCCCGGAACGGTTCCTGGCCCTCAACCTCGAAGCTTTTGCCCAGGGGGTAAGGGTAGCTTCCTGAGGCTGAGAAGTTCGGTTTCTCAAAGCTGATCTATTTTTCGCAAAGGAGCGGATAAATGGTAGAGTTTAGCGAAGAGGCTTTAATTTACGACTGGAACGTCAAAGGGGAGGTGCCCAGCTATCCCAAAGGGGTTGAATTCGACGACGAGACCTTGCGGGATGGGTTGCAATCGCCGTCGGTTACCCACCCCAGCATCGAGGAGAAAATCCGCCTGGTGCACCTCATGGACGATCTGGGGATTGATACAGCCGACATCGGCTATGCCGCGGCCGGACCCAAGATCCTGGAGGAGGTGATCATCCTGGCCAAGGATATGGCCGACAACCGCCTGCGTATCACCCCCAACTGTGCGGCCCGCACTGTCGAGGCCGATATCACCCCTATCATCGAGGCTTCCCAGAAGGCGGGGATCGCCATCGAGGCTTGCGCCTTCATCGGCTCCAGCCCCATCCGGCGCTACGCCGAGGCCTGGGACTTGGACAACATGCTGCGGCTGACCGAAGAGTCGGTGAAGTTAATCCTGGATCATGACCTACCGATGATGTACGTCACCGAGGACACCACCCGGGCCGATCCGGAAACCCTGCGCAAGTTGTACACCACGGCCATCGAGGCCGGAGCACGGCGTATCTGCCTCTCTGATACCGTCGGTCACGCTACGCCGGAGGGGGCGTACAACTTGGTCACTTTCATCAAGGGGGTGGTGGCTGACACCGGCGAGGATGTCAAGATTGATTGGCATGGACACCGTGACCGGGGGTTGTCCATTCCCAACACCCTGGCGGCTATTGCCGCTGGTGCAAACCGGGTGCACGGAGCTGCCCTGGGCATCGGCGAGCGCTGCGGCAACACCCCGATGGACCTCCTCCTGGTCAACCTCAGGCTGCTGGGAGTTATTGACAACGACCTGAGCAAGCTGCCCGACTATTGCCGCCTGGCATCGGAGGCCTGCCATGTGCCCATCCCCTTCAACTACCCGGTGGTCGGGGCTGACGCCTTCCGCACGGCAGCAGGGGTGCACGCCTCGGCCGTGCTCAAGGCTGTGGAGAGGGGGGATGTCTGGCTGGCCAACCGCGTCTACTCCGGTGTGCCGGCCGACATGTTCGGCCTGGAGCAGGGGATAGAGGTGGGGCCTTTGAGCGGGGCGGCCAACGTGCGCTTCTATCTGAACAAATGCGGTGTGGAGCCGACCGTCGAGCTGGTTGAGAAAATCCTGGCTAAGGCCAAGGAGTCCAGGAGGAGCCTCACCGAGGAAGAGATCATGGCCTTTGCCGCTCAAATGAACCGAGGCAAGTAGGGAGGGGGCTAGCCCCTCTCCCTACTTGGATTCAACGGCTATTTTCCCAGGGAAATCGTCCTGCCATTCCAACATGAATTACCTCGGTTCATTTAGGGAAGCCGATGCCCGACCGCAGGTCTCACGGTAGGGCTCGGTCAGGAGACCCTTCGGGCTGATAGCCCTTCAGGGCTGAAGCCTTTGCCCATCGGAGAGTGCTCACCGCCGACCCAATGAGAGGAGA
>JBHIDP010000076.1:0-11612 GCA_046760185.1 Anaerolineae bacterium | reverse complement strand
GTACCGTCCCCCTGACAGGCCTCGCAGCGTCCCCCCTTGACGTTGAAGGAGAAGCGACCCGGTCTATAGCCGCGCATCTTGGCCTCCGGAAGGTTAGCAAAGAGTTCACGGATGTAGGTGAAAACGTTGGTGTATGTGGCCGCATTGGAGCGCGGCGTTCGCCCGATAGGGGATTGATCAATGTTGATGACTTTGTCAATATTGTCTACTCCTATGATGGAGTCGTGCTTGCCTGGCTTATCCTTGGCCCGGTGCAGGATCTGAGCCAGCCGTTTGTACAGAACTTCGACGACCAAAGTGCTTTTGCCTGAACCGGAGACCCCAGTAACGCAGATGAACTTCCCCAATGGGATATTGACATCTATCTCTTTTAGATTGTGCTCTGCTGCCCCTTTGAGGGTGAGCATTTTACCGTTTCCTGAGCGACGGTTCTGCGGGACTGGAATCTTCTTTTCGCCCTTGAGGTATTGTCCGGTAATTGATTTCGGTTCAGCTATGATCTCTTCGATACTGCCGGTCACCACTACGTAGCCGCCATGTTCTCCGGCACCCGGTCCCAGGTCAACGATGTAGTCAGCCGAGCGGATCGTTTCCTCGTCATGTTCCACCACCAGGAGGGTGTTCCCCAGGTCCCTCATGCGCATCAGGGTGCGGATAAGACGGGCGTTGTCACGTTGATGCAACCCGATGCTTGGTTCGTCCAGGATGTATAGGACACCCATAAGTTGGGAGCCGATCTGGGTAGCCAGTCTGATGCGCTGCGCCTCACCCCCAGCCAGGGTGCTGGCCTCACGATCCAGGGTCAGATAATCAAGGCCCACATCCACCATGAAGCCTAAACGCTCTTTCAGCTCCTTCAGAATGCGGTGGCCGATGGCCAGGTCTCGTTCCGACAATTTGCTCTCCAGTTCGTTGAAGAAACGGAGGGCTTCGCTGACCGACATGGCGGTCACGTGGTTGATGGGAGTGTCAGCGATAGTGACGGCTAGGCTGAGAGGTCTCAGGCGCGCGCCATGACAGGCCGGACAGGGGCGGGTGGCCATATAGCCTTCAATCTGCCAGCGCGCGTAGTCGGAGTCGGTTTCACGATAACGCCGTTCCAGGTTGGGAATGACTCCCTCAAAGGTGGTCTCATACTGCCGCACGCGACCGTACTTGTTTCTGTAGCGTAAGGTTATGACCTCGTCACCGCTCCCGTAGAGCACGATATCCAGGTGTTTCTTGTCCAGCTCTCTTACCGGCACCTGCGTGGAAAAGCCGTAGTGATCGGCTACAGCTTTGAGAAGCTGGGAGAAGTAGGTGTCACTGGTGCTCGATCTGCTCCAGGGACTGATGGCTCCCCGGCTCAAGCTGAGGTCTTTGTCAGTGATGATCAGGTCCGGGTCTATCTCCATCTTGGTGCCCAAACCCTGGCAGGTGGGACAGGCACCGTGGGGGCTGTTAAAGGAGAAGGTACGGGGTTCGATCTCTCCCAGACTGATCCCACAGTGGACGCAGGCAAAATGTTCGGAGAAGAGGAGGTCTTCAGGGGGGGTAGAGGGGGCAGAGGAGATAGAAGGGGCAGAGGGGACAGGGGAGACAATGACCACCCCGTCACCCAGTTGCAGGGCTGTCTCAATAGAATCGGTGAGGCGGGTGCGGAAGGTGTCATCCGATTCCTGGCGAACCACCAATCGGTCCACCACCGCTTCAATGGTGTGCATCTTGTAGCGGTCCAGTTCGATCTGCTCGTCTACATCTCGCACCTCGCCGTTCACCCGCACACGGACAAAACCGGCCTTCCGCACGTCCTCAAATACCCGCTGGTGATGCCCCTTCCGGTCTTTGATGAGGGGCGCCAGGATCATGATGCGGGCATCCTCGGGCAATTCCAGCACCGCATCCACAATCTGTTGCGCCGACTGTTGCGCTATCACCCGGCCACATTCCGGGCAATGGGGCACACCGATCCTGGCGTAGAGGAGGCGCAGGTAGTCGTAAATCTCCGTTACTGTGCCTACAGTGGAGCGCGGGTTGTGGCTGACTCCCTTTTGGTCAATGGAGACTGCTGGGCTAAGGCCCTCGATCTGATCCACATCCGGCTTCTCCATCTGCCCCAGGAACTGTCGGGCATAGGCAGACAGAGATTCGACATAACGCCGTTGACCTTCGGCGTAGATAGTGTCGAAGGCCAGGGAGGACTTACCCGACCCGGAGAGGCCGGTGATGACAATGAACTTGTCCCGCGGCATCTCCACGGTGATGTTCTTCAGGTTATGTTCTCGTGCACCACGAACAATTATCTTCTCTTGGGGCATAGACGCTGCTCCATTCGGGGTATTTCAGACGCAACTCTATATTTTACCACCGAACAGGTTTTCAGGCAAAGCTCCTTTGTGCTATAATCTGACATGAGGTGAGGCACCTATGGGACCGGTTACTGAAGTTGTTGAGAGACTCAGTACAGCACAATTGATGGCGAGGAGTTGCACCGTCCCTTCGGGCTGAGCCCTCAGGACGAAGCCTGTGCGGACGGCACAGGGCACTCCGAGCCCATGTTCGGGAGTATGACTCCCTCACATCGGGTAAATTGTGATCTACTGAGACTCTCGGGTATTGAAATCTGTCTTTGAAAGGGACGATCACATTGTTATGCCTGGCTACCTGAGCTTTCTAATCCTCTTTCTCTGGCTGCCCCTGGTGCTGCTTTGGATACCCAAGTACGAACTCTTCCTGCGTTACAAGAAGACCTTCTTGCTGGTCATCCTGGTTACCTTCCTTTTCGGCCTGCCGTGGGATCTTCTGGCCGTGATTTCGGGGCTGTGGCGTTACGATTCCAGCCCGACCCTGGGCATCTGGCTCACACCCTATCTCCCGCTGGAGGGGTATCTGTTTATCCTGACATTTCCGATCCTGATGACCAGCTTCACCCTTTGGCTACGTGACTATCTCAGGAGCTAACAGAATGTTTGGCTTCAACACCTATCTCATCCTGACCCTGCTGTTCGCCCTGCCCCCCATCGCCCTTTTATGGTGGCGTCACTTCCGTCTGCTTTGGCAGGAGAAAGGGCTCATCTGTTTTGTCACTTTTCTGGCCACCAGCTATGGGTTCTTCGTCTGGCCGGTGAGCATGCAGTGGCAGAGTTGGGCCTACTCCAAGGACCAAATCATCGGTCTATGGGTCATCGCCACAGCCCTTGAGGACATCGTCTGGTGGCTCCTGATTTCCTTCCTGTTTGCCTCCTTTGTGGTTGTGGCCAGCCACTTCGAAGAGCAAAAACAGCCGCTGTTAAAGTCCATCCTCAAGGTCAAGTAAGTTCCCTCACTCTGATCGTTTGTCTATCTATCACCTTCAGAAAGTGTTCTACCACCTCCGGATCGAACTGAGTACCTGCCCCCTGCTGGATCTCGGCCAGGGCCTCTTCTTTGGTTCTAGCGGGGCGGTATGGACGCGGCGAGGTCATAGCATCGTAGGCGTCGGCCACGGCAAAGATGCGTGCTCCCAGAGGGATCTCGCTGTCCTTAAGTCCCCGAGGGTATCCTTTTCCATCATACCTTTCGTGGTGATAGAGGACGATAGACAAAGCGCCTTCCAAGAATTTGACACCCCGCAGCATGCGATACCCTATCTCTGGGTGCCTACGCATTTCCTCCCATTCTGCTGGCGTTAGAGGACCAGGTTTGAGGAGGATAGTATCGGAGACCCCAATCTTGCCCACGTCATGGAGTAGAGAGCCCCATTCTATGTGCAGTAATTCGCTCTCCGGGACTCCCATGGCCCTGGCGATGGCTACGGTGAGACTGGTTACCCTCTTCGAATGCCCTTCGGTCTCGTGATCACGGGCATCCAGTGCTGCGGAGAGAGATTCCAAGGTGGCGTGGTATGTGTCGTCCAGTTCCTCCAGTGACTGCTGGAGGTTCTCCGTCAACTGTTGCAATTCAATGTTCTGCTGCACCAAAGTGCGTGAAGCGTTTCTCACGATGGTGAAAAGGGAACCGTACAGCAGGACAAGACCTGCCCCCAGGCTACCCCACAGCATCCAGCGGGCCTTTTGCAGACTCGTTTGCAGTTCGGAGCTATCCTGATAGATTTCAAAGACACCGATGGGCTCACTGTCTTGGGCCAGGAAAATGGGAGCGTAGATTTCGATCAGTTGGGGGAAGCGTCCCCGCTCACGTATATGCTCTGGTTCTGTGAGAGATGAGAGATGGGCGACAACAGCACCTTGAAGAGCCTCTTCAAGATGCTTAGGAGAGGGGAAGGCTTGGCCAACCAATTCCCTCTCATCAGAGTAAACGATTACGGCCTCTTTGTTCCACACCTTTACCCGTACTACTTGCTGAGAAAGCACCTTCTCGTTCAGGTAGCGATCCAATTGCAAGTATCTCTCTGGGCTCAGAGGGGTTTTGAAATCATCCTCGCGCAGAAAGGGAGTGACCAAATGATGTACGTGTTCCGCTGTGTCGGTTGCTGCCTGGTCCAGCCAGCCAGCCTCGATTTGGCGCTCCAGAATCGCGCCGAGCAGAATGCCGATCAGGAGGGTGACGACCAGGCTTAAGAGTGCGAATTTACGAAGCAGGGTCATGCCTGTCTCTCTCTCCTTCTGATCTTTTCCCACTCGGGGACCTCTTCGTCTTCCATGGCGCGGCGCAGTTCGAAGATTTGATCGCGTAGCAAGGCTGCTTTCTCAAACTCCAGCGCCGTAGCCGCTATCTTCATCTGCTTCTCCAGATCCTTGATGAGGCGAGCCAGCTCGTGCTTGGGGATTTCAGCCGGTACACGGTACTCAGCCCGCTCCTCAGCCACAGCTCGCACCCGGTCGGTCAGGTCCCTGATCTCCTTCACGATCCCTCGGGGCTCGATGCCATGCTCCCGGTTGTACTCCATCTGAATGTGACGGCGTCGGTTGGTTTCGCCAATGGCTCGCTGCATGGAGTCGGTTACGGTGTCGGCGTACATCATCACCGTGCCGTTGACGTGTCGGGCAGCCCGACCGATGGTTTGGATCAGGGCCTGCTCCGAACGGAGGAAGCCCTCCTTATCGGCATCCAGGATGGCTACCAGGGAGACCTCCGGCAGGTCCAACCCTTCTCGCAGCAGGTTAATGCCCACCACTACATCGTAGACCCCCAGGCGCAGGTCGCGCAGGATTTCCACCCGGTCAATGGTGGCGATTTCTGAATGCAGGTAATGGACTTTGATCCCCAACTCAGCCAGGTAGTCAGCCAGGTCCTCGGCCATACGCTTGGTGAGGGTGGTCACCAAAGCTCGTTCTCCTCGACCTACCCGCTGATAGATCTGGTCCAGGAGGTCGTCAATCTGCCCCTGCACCGGTTTGACCACCACCTGGGGATCAACCAGCCCGGTGGGCCGGATGATCTGTTCCACTACCTGCTGGCTGTGTTCCAGTTCATAGGGCCCTGGCGTGGCTGAAGTGTAAATGACCTGATGGATGTGATTCTCAAACTCATCGAAACGCAGGGGGCGATTATCCAGGGCCGAGGGCAAACGGAATCCATGGGCGACCAACACCTCTTTGCGGGAGCGATCGCCGCGGTACATGCCGCGTATCTGGGGGATAGTCATGTGGGATTCATCAATGAACATAAGCAGGTCATCAGGGAAGTAGTCGAGCAGAGTCCAGGGTGGTTCGCCAGCCTTCCGCCGGGCGAGATGTCGTGAATAGTTTTCGATGCCGGCACAATAACCGATCTCGCGCAGCATCTCCATATCGTAGCGGGTACGCTGCTCCAGCCGCTGCGCCTCCAGCAACTTCTCCTCCTTGCGGAACCAGGCCAGACGGTCGTCCAGTTCCTTTTCGATGTCTCCCAGAGCCAGGATCAGCTTCTCCTGGGGAGTTATGAAGTGTTTGGCCGGGTAGATCTCTACCGCAGTTCGCTCCAGCAGTATCTCACCGGTCAGGGGGTCCACTTCGACGATGCGTTCGATCTGGTTGCCCCAGAATTCAACACGAATGGCCACATCCTCGTAGGCGGGTTGGATCTCCAGCGTGTCACCCCGCACCCGGAACCTCCCTCGGGCCAGGTTCATGTCGTTGCGTTCGTACTGGATGTCCACCAGATGGCGCAACACCTTCTCCCGCTGACGCACCTCCCCCCGGCGCAGGGTGATGATCACCTTACCGTAGTCTTCCGGTGAGCCCAGGCCGTAGATACAGGAGACCGAAGCCACGATGATGACGTCGCGGCGACTGAAGAGGGCCGATGTAGCGGCCAGGCGCAGTTTGTCAATCTCGTCGTTGATGCTGGCATCCTTCTCGATGTAGGTGTCAGTGCGGGGGATGTAGGCCTCGGGCTGGTAGTAGTCGTAGTAGCTGACGAAGTATTCTACGGCGTTGTGGGGGAAGAACTCCTTAAACTCGGCGTAGAGTTGGGCAGCCAGGGTCTTGTTGTGGGCGATGACCAGGGTGGGGCGCTGACGTTGGGCGATGACGTTGGCCATGCAGAAGGTCTTACCGGTGCCCGTGGCCCCGAGGAGGGTCTGATGGCGATACCCTTTTTGCAGCCCTTCTACCAGTTGGGCGATAGCCTGGGGCTGATCACCAGTTGGTCTGAAATCAGACACCAGTTTGAATTCCGGCATTGTACCTCCTGAGGGGTAAGGAAGGTGCTTTCATCATGGAAGGAAAGTCTCAAATAGACTATTATACTCCATTTGCCCGTTTCTGTCTAACCCGAAAACGCTCTTTTCTCTTCACCGCTTTGACTTTTGGCCTCGACTCGACTATACTTCGCTTCGTTTTTTGGGAACCCCTATTGACATGGTGGTCCCCCGCTGGAGTGTTGCCAGCGGGCCGGGCTCCCATGCCCGGTTGTCCGGCGGCGTGGGAGCCGCCTCTGCTGGCTTTCGGGCCCCCTCTGAGAGCAAGAGGCCAGCCAGCAACACTCCGCAGGGAGACTACCTATTGACAGCTTGGGAGGGTAAAGGATTGAAATCACTGTGGCGGGGACAACTATCGGTAGGCCGGAGAGGGATCGGGACCTTTGTGGCGCTCCTTTTCCTTGTAGCTCTGACTGTTTTACCAGCAGCGGGACAGGAGCCGGAGAACCTCTTGCACAACGGCAGCTTCGACGATGGGTGGTTCGATTATGGCGATGGGGGGTTGGTGGCCACATGGTGGCTGCCCTTTGTGGAGATGGACCAGGCCCGTCCACCCAGGTTTGACATCTCCGGCTTGCGGGGGCTGTTCCCGGAGAGCCTTGACGGCGGCCATGCCCAGATGATCTGGGCCGATGGAGTCCCTTTCATAGCCGGTGTCTACCAACCAGTAGAGGGTGTAACACCAGGTGTGGCCTACAAGGCCACGGTGGCCTGGGCGGCCATCAAATCCAAGGGGGAGATGGGGAGAAAGGTGGGGATTGACCCTTACGGTGGCACGGACCCCACTTTACCGCACATCGTGTGGGGTCCAGAGGTTTGGACCCGGGACGAGAAGCTTAACGCTCTGAGCGTCTCGGCCATAGCTCAGGCTGAGGTGATCACCGTCTTTATCCGCGTTGACAACCATATCACCCATGGTCAAGATCAGGTCTTTTTCGACACAGCCAGGATTGTGGTTGATCCGGTGCAGCCCACCCCGACTAGCACTGCCACTAACACCCCCAGCCCAACGGCTACTCCTTTGCCAACAGCCACGCCAATCCCTCCCACCCCTACCTTCACCGACACCCCGGTAGCGACGCCAACCCCCAGCCCAACCGCTAGCGGTACATCTACACCCACCTATACCCCCACTCCAACCTTAACCCCAACTGCTGTGGCCACGCTCACGCCCCTACCATCCTCTCAGAGAGGGGAGGTTGTGCCTGACCTTTTCAACCTTCGCGCCGTTCTCGTCCTGGTCGTGGCCATGGTTCTGTTCCTCGGCTACAGACTGCGGCAGCGTGGAACAAGGGAGTGATCTCTGAGAGGGTGTCTGAAGATTGCCCAATCCCCTGACGGGGTGGGAGATTGCCCTTCGGTTTAAGAAACAAGGAGATTCCCTTCGGCCTGGCCTCAGGACAGGCCGAAGGGAGTCTCCTCCATCGTCTGCAAAGCGAGGACGCTCCGCTCAGAATGACGGTGTCGAACTAATTTTCACACACGCTCTGAAAGCTTGGAAGTCAGAGGAGGGACCGAAAAAGGGGGCTACACCAACGCGCGGTCACGTGGCTTCTGGTTCAGCCAGGGGAGGTTCTCTCTCATGGGAGGGGGCAAGCTTCTCCCCACGTGACCGCAACGTTGATACGTAGATGGGGTTGGTGTACACCCAACCTCGTTTCTTCAGATAGCAGGTTCGGTAGGCCTCGACCCGATAGGCTCCTGTTTTCTGGCTGGAGGCGGTTAGCCTTCTCCCTTTGCCGGAGACTATCACCTCTCCGTTTCGCAGCAACCGCAAGTGAGCCTTGACGGGGGACACTACTTCAAAACAGACTTCTCCGTGCAGCCGCACTTCCTGGCCCATGCTGGCCCGGTGTTCGCCGCTTTGGGCGGTGAAGCGAAAGCCTGTTGAGTCAGCCAACAGGTCATAAGCCACAAAGCAGTATCCTCCCCGCAGGGCGTTGTAAAGCAGTTCTCTGTCGTGGGCCAGGTCATGTTTGAAGGGTTGTTCGGTCAGAATGTGGGTGCGGCAGGCCCGGAACAGGTAGTCGTAGGGGAAGATGGCACGCCGTAGTGGACCCAGGCTGTAGGTCACTCCGTGGGCATCGGGGCCGCCCATGATAGCCACCTTATGCCCTTCCCTCAGCAGTTCATCCCACTTCTGAACTGTCTCAGGGTAGGGCCCTGACATGGCCAGCTTTGGCAGATAGGCATAGAGGATGGTGCGGGCCAAGTTAGGCAGATGCCCTTTGAACTCCGACATGTAGTTCCACAACTCCAGACCAGTGTATCCTTCCACCTGCCAGTCAACCCAGGAGATGTCCGGCTCCATGACGAAATTAGTCGTCCGTTCGAAGGGGTGGGCCAGGAAACCAAAACCGCCAGCGGCATTTACGGCATCAATCAGTTGCTGCGGGTGCGGGGCGTACTGCTTGAGTTCCCTTTGGGTGTCAAAGACGAGATAGTGGCTGGCTTCAGGGTCTCGCTCGATATCGTGGATCTCTTCCCCGATGAGCATCAAGGTACGGCCATACCATCCGTCTCGGCCCTTCAGGTAGACGTTGTGATCGGTGGGGATGACAAAGTCCAACCCTGTCTGATTGGCTACGTCAATGATCTGATCCAGAGTGGCCGTACCATCGGAATGGACGGTATGGAAGTGGATGACACCCACATATTCGTGCAGTTTCACCTTTGTCATCTCAGTTGCAGGGTACGCCTTATTGACATGCCGTCAGAACTGGTCTATAATCGCTGTCGTTGCAGGGTTGGTGAGCACTTCTTCTGATAGCACCTCCAGGGCGTGGCCAAGGTGACCACGCCCTTGTCGTGAAGGGCGCAGGAGTTTGAGCAGGAGGGTGTATTGAGATGGAATGTCTTATTACCGGCGGTGCAGGATTCATAGGAACGGCCCTGGCCAATCATCTGGCCGCTCTGGGGCACACGCCCCGGGTGTTGGATGACCTGAGTGCGGGGGACCCACGAGGCTTGAATAACAGAGTCCTGTTCAGCCGCGGGGATGTGACCGATATCCCCAAACTTTGGACCTTGCTGAAGGGGGTTGAGTGCGTGTTCCATCTGGCGGCCAGGGTTTCCGTCCCGGAATCGGTGCTGTATCCGGTGGAGTACAATCAGGTCAATGTCGGAGGTACAGTGAGCCTGATGACGGCAGCCAGGGATGCCAGGGTGAAGCGAGTGGTGCTGGCTTCATCAGGGGCGGTCTATGGCGAGCAGGAGGCCCAGCCCATCCCCGAGACGGCAGCCGTTCGCCCTCAGACTCCCTACGCTGTAAGCAAGGTGGCCTCGGAATACTATGTCTTGGCCCTGGGGGCCTTGTGCGGTATCGAAGTGGTCATCCTGCGCGTCTTCAACGCCTACGGCCCGGGACAGCAGTTGCCAGCCTCTCATGCTCCGGTCATACCCCAGTTTCTCAAACAGGCTGTTGGTGGTGGTTCCCTGGTAGTCTTTGGCGGTGGGGAGCAGACCCGGGATTTTGTCTACATCGGCGACGTGGTTGAAGCCCTGGCTGCCGCAGCTACGGCAGAGAAGGTGGACCGGACCATCATCAACGTCGGTAGCGGCCAGGAAGTGAGCATCAATGAACTGACGGAGAGGGTCGAGCAGGTCACCGGTCAGTCCATCCATCGTTTGGATAGTCAGGCGCAGAGTGGGGGCGTCTCACGCCTGGTAGCCGACATAAGTCTGGCCAGAGAGAAGTTGGGATTCCGGCCTAGAGTTGACCTGGATCAGGGGTTGCGCCTCACTCTGGAGAGAGATGAACGCTTCCACACCGGGCGCTCACTGTGACGAATCCAGAATGGCCCTGGCCCGCTCAGCCATCTCGGTCGGCACCCATATCCTCACCTCGCCCAGCCCGTCTATGGTGATACCGAACACGATTCCCGCACTCTCGTATTTGAGCAAGACCGGTATCCCCTGGCTTTCCAGCTTACCCTTTATGACGTAGGCTTCCCATTGGCCAGAGGCTGTATATACCTGGGTCAAGTGCGGTTCATCTGATGGTGGCATTGTCGCTCCTTTGTTGTACTCGTGCAATAGAACTACCTGCTTGTTATCCTATTTTGCAGAGACGAAGTCAGGGGGCACGTGGAGGCTCACCGGCGCTGGACCTTACGGGCGAAGATGAGGTAACCGGTATGAGCCACCATACGGTCCTGGGGGCGCAGACGGGCCGGGACGACCTTGTACCCTCTCCGTAGTAGCTCCTCAACCTCTATATCTACGAAATCATGCTCCGCTAGAGCCTCAATTAACTGAGAAACCTGGTTGGTGGTGGGCAGGATAGCTCCAAAGAAGCCATCAGCTTTGAGGGCTTCTCTGCTCTGGCCAAGGTACAGCCAGGGCGTCCTCAGGTCCAGGAACAGGGCGTCAGCTTCCCGCTCATCGAAGCCCTCAGCGATGTCTCGCTGTTTGAGCTCAACGTACTCTTCGAGGTTGACCCTTACCAGGTTGCGGGTGGCTAGATGGATCATATCCTCCCGTTCCTCGTAGGAGTAGACGCGCCCGGTGGGCATGACCGCCTGAGCCAGGGCTATGGTCAAAGCTCCGCTGCCGGTGCCAGCTTCGATCACCCGGCTGCCCCTTTTGATATTCATCTTCAACAGGATGTAGCCACTGTCTTTAGGGTAAACTATCTGGCTGGCTCTCTTGATATCCATGATCAGATCATGGATTGAGGGTTCCAGGATGATGAAGGGATGGCCCAGATGGGATGTAACTTCTCGCCCCAGAGGTTGGCCCATCAATTGGTCATGGTTGATGGTACCACGATGGGTGTGTAATTCTTCGCCGGGAGTCAGGCAGACGATGAACCTCTTCTTGTCTTTGGAGATCAAGAGTACCAGGTCTCCTGCTTGGGGCCGGTTTGGGGTTTCTGGGGTATCTGACCTTGACACTTATCGTCCTTTTGAGTAAAATACAAAGTGATTCGGGAACAAGCCCCTGTAGCTCAGTGGAGTAGAGCAACTGCCTTCTAAGCAGTGGGTCGGGGGTTCGAATCCCTCCAGGGGTG
>JBHIDP010000075.1:0-11778 GCA_046760185.1 Anaerolineae bacterium | reverse complement strand
CCTTGGATGGGGTCCAGTTTTTTCTCGATAACCTTCCGCCAGGTACTGAGAGGAGCGCTCATGCGGTAGGCCGGATCCTTTTCACTCTCGTCCTCTACCCGGTAAGCTTCACGGCATCGGCCATGCCACAGGTCCATGTAAAGATACATCGGTTCCGTTTGAGCTCCCTCCGGCAAGGCGATGAAATAGAAGTCACCCTCCCATTTGGCCGCTGCTTGAGCGTACCCCTCGCTGTTGTTCAATTCCTCAGCCAAGGCCCTGATCCATTCGTCCGAAGGAAAAGGTATGGGCATTTTCTCCTCCTCGAGTATGCTAATACTTTGCCTCCCATTCACAACTGGGGTTGACCCGATTATAGACAGGCGCGCCCAGTATGTCAACTGGGTAAACCAGGTGATCCCCTTATCTCAAGGGACCAGGGGGGGTTGAGTCCTTCACGAAGAGGCCCACAATGGTGGCTATGCTGGTCACTGTAGCCGCCGCCAGGAAAGGGGCATAGGGATCAATCCGCTCCCAGAGGTGGGCTCCGATGACAGGTCCCAAAGCCAGACCAGCGCCCTGCACCGCTGCCACAACTCCCAAGAGAAACCCCCGGCTCTCAGAAGGGATCTTGTCCATGGCCAACGCGTTCCAGGCGGGCACAGCCAGGGCATACCCTATCCCGGCCAGGGTAGCACCCGAGGATACGACGAGGGGGTTGATGGATACAGGCGAGCCCCAGAAGCAGATGGAGAGCAAAGCCAGTCCAATGACCATGGGGACCTTTCGACCGGTGCGGTCGGCCAGGTGGCCAGCCGGCACGAGCATCAGGGCAGTGATGATAGCCGGCACCAACAAGATGAAAGCCATCCTGGTGGGCGTAACCCTGAGGATGTGCAAGCCGTAGAGGTTGATAATGGGGATCAGAAAGGCCAGGCCGATGGTCAACAGGAAAGCAACCAAACCCAGAAGGGCCAGTTCGACGTTGACCCAGGCGTAGCTTTCTTGATCCCATCCTGCAGCAAAGGCCCTCTGTTCCTTGCTGGTCTCGTGGGTCCCCATAAGCACCAGCAGCAGGACCAGCGCCACCAGGGTCATACAGACCAGGAAGGCACCCCGGTAGGAGAACAGGCCGAGGACGAAGTTGCCACTTATGGGGCCAAGGCCCAGCCCTCCCAACATCACCGTGTTGATAACCCCCAGGATCAGCCCCCGTCGTTCAGGACCATAGGTATCGGCTACGCTAGCGTAGATGGCTGGCCATATACAACCTGCTCCCAGACCGTTGATCATGTTGAAGAAGAGCAGAAGATGGGGGCTTTGGGCCCTCATCATGAGAGGGATGGAAATGAGGGAAAGGAAGATGCCAGCCAGAAGAGTAGGTTTGCGGCCAAGACGGTCAGCCACCCAGCCGGCCGGCGTGCGCGCCAGGATGTCCACCACCATGTAGGCGGAGATGACAGCCCCCTCCAAGCCAATGGTGGCCCCCAAAACCTCGGTGAGGTAGAGGGGCAAGAGAGCGATCAGTTCAATGCCATGCACTACCTCCATCAAAACAATGGAGATGAGCAAAACTGTTAAATTGCGGTTGGCCCGCAAAAGATCATAGATCAGTCGAACCTTCAGCCACATCCTCCTTGAAAGACACCTCCTCCTTGACCGCCCCCCTCCTTTCTGCTATATTGGCAACTGACAGCAATGAGCTGTCATGGAGGCCAAAGCGAAAGGAAGACCGATGCTCTCCGCTTATCTGGGTATCTTTTTGATCTCTGCCGCTACCCTCTCCTTTGAGATCGTACTGACCCGTATCTTCTCCGTAGCCCAGTGGTATCACTTCGCCTTCATGGCCGTCAGCGTTGCCCTCTTGGGCTTCGGGGCCAGCGGAACCTTCCTCTCCCTTTTCCCCGGATTCCTTCGACGGGACCTCGATCAGGTTTTGACCACCATCTCCTTCCTTTTCTCCCTTGGCCTTCTGATCAGTTTCCTGACTGTCAACTACATCCCCTTCGACACCTACCGCATCGCCTGGGAGCGGAAGCAGATTCTCTATCTGGCAGTCTATTACCTGGCCCTGACCCTCCCCTTCTTCCTGTCCGGTATCTGCATCGGTTTTCCCCTGACCGCTGTGCCTGGCAAGGCCAACGTCATCTACGCCTTCAACCTGGCTGGCTCCGGTTTGGGCTGCCTGGTTGTCCTGGGAGCCTTGGCCTGGTTGGGGGGAGCGAGCACAGTGATCCTCTCAGCTATGCTAGGAGCTATGGCCATAGGGGTATTCGCCTGGCCCCTGATAGGCAAGGTATTGGCTACGGGCTCCAAACGGCATAAGGCCGGTATCCTGCCCTCCCTCTGCTGCATCCTATATCTGGCATTGCTCGGATTTCTTACGGTCCTGCTCCTGGCCCGTCCCGCCCTCCTTGACATTCGCATGTCCCCCTACAAGAGCCTGAGCCAGGCTCTGCATTATCCGCAAGCGAAAGTGGTCTTCACCGGTTGGAACGCTTTCTCCCGCGTTGATGCTCTCGAAAGCCGGGGCATCAAGTCAGCTCCCGGACTGAGTCTGGCTTACCGGGGGGAGTTGCCCCCCCAGGCTGGTCTGACTACGGATGGCGATAACCTCTCTCCCATCACTTCCCCTCCACCCCCAGGCTTCCTCGACCATCTGCCCACCGCTTTGCCCTACCGGCTGGTTCCTCAGGCGCACACCCTCATTATCCAGCCCGGTGGGGGGTTAGATGTCCTGACCGCGCTGGAAGGTGGTGCTCATCAGGTGACAACTGTTGAGGATAACCCCCTCATCGTTGGACTGGTCAGAGATAGATACAGGGACTTTAGCGGTGGCCTCTACGTTGACCCCCGGGTGCAGGTGGTGGTGGAGAACGGCCGAAGCTATGTACGACGTTCCAGGGACAGGTTCGACATCATCCAAATCTCCCTGGCCGACACCTTCAAGCCGGTCACCTCGGGGGCCTACAGCCTTTCGGAGAACTACCTTTACACCGTGGAAGCCTTTGGTGACTACCTGGAGCATCTGACCGACGACGGTCTGTTGGCCGTGAGCCGCTGGTTGCAACTGCCGCCCAGTGAGGAGGTAAGGGTGGCCACCCTGGCCGTTACCGCTCTGGAGAAGCAAAAGGTAGAGGAGCCCGGCCAGCATCTGGCAGCCATCCGTACCTTCTCCACCCTCCTCCTCCTGGTCAAGCGCAGTCCTCTCGAGGCCGAAGAGATCGAGGCTATCAAGAGCTTCGCCCAGGAGCGGCAGTTCGACCTGGTCTACTACCCAGGCATAGACCCCCACGAGGTCAACCGCTACAACGTGCTGCAACAACCAAGCTACTATGAAGCTTTCCGTGACCTCCTTTCGACTCCAGCAAAGGAGCAGTTCTATGCCCGCTACCTTTACGACGTGTCCCCCACCACCGACGACCGCCCTTTCTTCTTCCACTTCTTCAAATGGGGTCAAACGCCAACCATCATTCGCATGCTAGGCAAGACCTGGCAACCCTTTGGTGGCAGCGGGTACCTTGTCCTTGTGGCCCTCCTGATGCTGGCCATCCTGGCCTCCGTAGTCCTGATTCTGGCCCCTCTTCTGGTCCTGCGTCGCCGACCACCTCCCCTCCATGATGACTACCTCCGGGCAGATCGGGGAGCAGGCAGGCGGCACCAGGGGCGTTTCTTCCTCTATTTCGCTCTACTGGGGCTTGGCTTCCTGTTCGTGGAGATCCCTCTGTTACAGCGCTTCATCCTCTTCCTGGATCACCCTATCTACGCCTTCGCTACCGTCCTCTTTGCCGTGCTTGTCTTCTCCGGGTTGGGGAGTCTGTTCTCAAAGCGACTGCCCCTGGTCAAGGCTCTGGCCCTGCTCATGGGGGCCATCCTCCTCTACCCCCTCCTGCTCCCCATCCTCTTCCAATTCCTGTTAGGCCAAAGCCTGATGGTACGTCTCCTGGCCACCGTAATCACCCTAGCCCCTCTGGGCTTTCTCCTGGGCATCCCTTTCCCCAGCGGCCTATCTATCCTAGAAGAAATAGCCCCATCCCTCATTCCCTGGGCCTGGGGGATAAATGGGTGCGCTTCGGTCGTCAGCTCTATCCTGGCAGCGATGATGGCTGTGACCTGGGGATTCTCGTGGGTGATCATGACAGCAGCGGTAGCCTACGGGATAGGGATGGGGACAATTCTTTCCATTGGCAGGGACCTGGGGGCAGGGGCAAGCCCTGCCCCTACCTGGTTCATTTAGAAGAGGTTCCTGAAGAACTCAATGACGAAGGATGCTGTGCCCAGCAGGGGTGGTATGGAGGCGGTTATACTGAAGTTCCTCAAGGCTGAGGTAGAAAAGGGCCATACGGGGAAGGTTTTGAGGATCATGTCGTATCGGGCCTGGAGCTGATCCATTTTGTCGTTGTCCTCTTCAATGGTCTTTGAATCCCTTTGCAAACCGGCCTGGGCGGCAACGAGAGTGGCTTCAAATTCTTCGGCAATGGTGAACAGTTCCGCGTCCCGAGCTCGTTTCATGGCCTGGTGCGCGGCCCAGATGGGGGCCAGGAGGAGAGAAGGTACCAGGAGGATATAGAGGCCGTAGCCTGACATGATCTCGAAGCTGAGGTTCGGAGGCTTGCCGTAAAATGTGGGGGTCAGGGTCTCTATGATGAGATTTACGCTGATAGCGATGGCCAACACTGTGGACCAGATGCTGAAATCGCCGATGGCCCCTAGCCCTCCGCAGTTATCGGCGTGGAGGGGGCGCACTTGGGCCTCAAAGGAGGCGAACAACCTGTTGAACCAGACGATGGCCAGAATCTCCCGGATCAGGAACATGACAAACATGTACCATGTCAACAGGAGCAAAGGGAGACGGACCAGAAACAGATATGGTTTGTTGCTGTACCACCACAAGGGTTTTCCCATCACCGCCGGTTGATAGGTCGGCCAGATTGATACGGCAAAGACCAGGCCCAGGCCGACCACAAAAAAAGCAGCCAGAGTTGGCCACCATCCGTTGTTAAAAGCCTTGACCAGTTCGTTTACGAAATCGGGATAGTCGAACGATTTCCTGTCGGAAACCGGTTTTCCAGGCTCAGAAGAGGCAGGACCTATGACGCCGTTCCTTCTCAGCGATTCCAGGGTGTGGGAGATCAGGGTGGGTTGCCAGAGGTAGAAAGCCCAGATGATGGGGTAAATGAAGAAAATGTACGAGATAGAGATGACAATACCCCGCTCATCGAAGGCACCTATGAAGTCAGCGCTGGTGCGGGCATACCCCATCAGCATAGCCAGCCCATAGGAGGTGGATGCCCAGAAAAGAAGGCCGATGACTCCGAACCAGACCGGGGTCAGGTGCAGCCCATCTTTGAAAAGCCTCAGAACCGGGTCATTCGCATACAGTTTCGCCAACTGAAGGCTGTTTGTTCTTCCGTTCAGTCCCTTTTCCATCTCCTCCCTCCTTAGTGTTCCCCCGTCAGCGGCACGAAGATAACGCCGGTAATGTTCCTGGAGATGATCTCCTCCCCTTTCTTGGTGATCTGCCACAGCGTCTGATAACCCCCCGGCGGGCCTACCGGGATCACCAGGCGGCCACCGTCCTTCAGTTGGTTGACCAGAGGTTGAGGGACGTGATCCGGGGCAGCGGTAACGATGATAGCATCGAAGGGGGCATACTCCTCCCAACCGTAGTATCCATCCCGGTTGTCGGTCTTTACATTGTCGTATCCCAGCCGTTTCAGCCTCTCCGCTGCGCTCTGCGCCAATTCGGGGATGATCTCCACACTGTAGACCTCCTTTATGATCTCCGCCAGCACAGCCGCCTGGTACCCCGAGCCGGTCCCAATCTCCAGAACCTTCTCATCTCCCTTTAATTCCAACAACTCGGTCATGAGGGCTACGATATAGGGTTGCGAGATAGTCTGGCCGTAGCCAATAGGGAGAGGATGGTCGGCATAAGCCTGGCCGAGGTACTCTTTGAGAACGAACTCATGGCGGGGAACCGTCTCCATCGCTCTCAAAACCTCAGCATCGCTGATGCCTCGCGCCCGGATGGTGGTCTCCACCATACGCTGCCGCCTGAGGGTGTATTGCTCCTCCTCGGCCGCTGGTGTCACGGTGGGGGTCATCGCTGGCGTGGCCAGGGCCGTAGTCGTAGGCAAAGGAGTGCCCGTCGGGGTCTTCACCGCGAGACCACAAGCTGTCAGCGCTAGAACAAGCAGGAAAGAGAAAACAGACAAAACCGCCAGTCGAGTTGTCATCGCCGGACCCCCTCTGAAATACAGCTCAACACCTATTTCCTTGTTTCTATTCTATCACGCTTGCCTGGCAATAGCAAGGGCTTCTTTTTCCTCGAATGTTGACTGGTAGAGAGGGATTAGAGGAGGAGGGATTAGAAATGCTTGACCCACAACAATGAGCGTGTTATACTGGCATCGCTAAGTACTTGCTCAAAAATACGTTCCCAATCAACTCAAAGCGCCGATACTCAAAGGAGAGGGCATCAATGCCAGAGAAGATGCAAGCTGTGCTCAAGGTGGAACGCGCAGCGGGAGCTGAAATACGGGAGGTGGATGTGCCTGCCATCGGGCCGCGAGACATCCTGGTTAAAGTGAAAGCCACCTCCATCTGTGGAACCGACGTCCATATCTACGACTGGGACCCCTGGGCGCAGAGCCGCATAGTACCGCCGCTCATCTTCGGCCACGAATTCTGTGGCGAGGTGGTAGAGGTGGGTGCAGAGGTGGGCGAACCAGCACCAGGGGCTTTCATTTCCGCCGAATCTCATATCGTGGACAACAACTGTTATCAATGCCGCACCGGGCAGAAGCACGTGTGCCGGAACATGGTCATCATCGGCGTTGACCGGCCGGGCAGCTTCGCCGAGTACATAGCCATCCCAGCGGAGAACGCCTGGGTGAACCCCTCTGACCTCCCACCGGAGATTGCCACCCTGGAGGAGCCATTCGGGAACGCCGTCCACACCGCCTTAGCCCACAGCCTGGCCAGCAAGACCGTACTGGTAACCGGCTGCGGTCCCATCGGCCTGATGGCCATCGCCGTGGCCCGCGCCTCCGGTGCGACCGCCGTCTACGCCACCGAGGTCAACCCCTACCGGCTGGCCCTGGCCGAGAAGATGGGGGCGACCTTGGCTTTCAATCCGCGAGAGGTGGATGCGGTCGAGGAGATCATGAAGGTAACGAGGGGCGAGGGGGTAGACGTGCTCCTGGAGATGTCGGGGCACCCGGCTGCCATCGAGCAAGGGTTTACCCTTCTCAAGAATGGAGGGCGTGTGGCCATGTTGGGACTACCCAGCAAGCCGCTTGAGTTCGACTTCGCCAACCACGTCATCTTCAAAGGCGCTACCGTCTACGGCGTCACCGGCCGGCGGATACATGAGACCTGGTACCAGATGACCAAGCTGCTGACCGGCGGTGCAGTTGACCTTGCCCCTCTGGTCACCCATCGTTTCCCCCTGGATCAGTTCGAGCAGGCGATGGCAGTCATACATTGCGGGCAGAGCGGGAAGGTGGTGCTGTTCCCACCTTGATGGGCGAAGGCTTCGCCGTGAGCCGCTTCGCCCTGAGTGCTCAGCGCCGAAGGGCTCAGCCGAACGATCTCCTGACCGAGCTCCCGCGTGACCCAGGTCTCAGAGGATAGCGCGCGGGCAGAGACCTGCGCTGAACAAGAGCATTGTTTTTGGGCAACGGATGGACAGTGGATAAGCGGATGACGGTTGCGGACAGGGATCAATATCCGTTGCAAATCCGTTGCCGCTCACATCTCAACGAGGAGAAAGGATCTAGCCATGACTAAAGAGAAACTGGCCTGGATCAACGACGAACTGGCCAACCTCAAGGAGCAAGGACTCTTCACCAACATCCGCACCATCGAATCACCCCAGGGAGCCTGGCTCACCGTGGATGGGAAGCGGGTGCTCAACCTCTGCTCCAACAACTACCTGGGCCTGGCCAACGACCCCAGGCTCAAGGTGGCAGCCCAGAAGGCCATTGACGACCTTGGCGTGGGACCGGCCGCAGTGCGCACTATCGCCGGGACCATGACCCTCCACCTTGAGCTGGAGAAGCGGCTGGCCCAATTCAAGGGTGTGGAAGATGCTATCTCTTTCCAATCCGGCTTTAACGCCAACCTGGCCACCGTGCCAGCCATGGTGGGACGGGAGGATGTCATCTTCTCCGATGAATTGAACCACGCCAGCATCATTGACGGCTGCCGCCTTTCGCGGGCCAGGATCGTCCGCTATGCCCACTGTGACCCCGACGACCTGGAACGGGTCATCGGAGAGACGACCGACTACCGCCGGGGCATCATCATCACCGATGGCGTCTTCTCCATGGACGGGGATGTTGCTCCGTTGGACAAACTGGCGGACACCGCCGAGAGGCATGACATGATGCTGATGGTGGACGACGCCCACGGCGAGGGGGTGCTGGGTCACGGGGGGCGAGGGATAGTGGATCACTTTGGGGTCCACGGCAAGGTGGACATCGAGGTAGGAACCCTGTCAAAGGCCTTCGGCGTGATGGGCGGCTACGTGGCCGGCAAGAAGGAGATTGTGGAGTGGCTGAGGCAGCGAGGGAGGCCCTTCCTCTTCTCCAGCGCCGTGACCCCGGCCGACACGGCCGCCTGCATCGCCGCCGTAGAGCTCCTGGAGCGCTCAACGGAGCTGGTGGACAAGTTGTGGGAGAATACCCGCTATTTCAAGGAGGGGATGAGAAAACTTGGGTTCGACACTGGCCAGAGTGAGACACCCATCACGCCGGTGATGTTGGGGGAAGCATCTACGGCCCAGGAGTTCTCCCGGCGCCTGTTCGAGGAAGGGGTCTTTGCTATGGCCATCGGCTACCCCACCGTGCCCAGAGGAAAGGCCCGCATTCGGGTCATGATCTCCGCTTCCCACGACGACGACGACCTCGATCAGGCCCTTGGCATCTTCGAGAAGGTGGGGAAGGAGTTGAAGATCATCTAAACAAACAGGCGCAAGAACTTCGGTTTTTGACGAACTGGTATACCAACTGGAACACTCTCTCCTTCTCGTAGTCTTCAGGGATGACATGCCCGCTGTTCTCCAACCAGACCATCTCCTTTTCCACAGAGCCGATCTGCTGGTAGATATAGAGCATGCTCTCCGGAGACACTACTGCGTCCAGTCGGGAATGTATCAACAGGGTGGGCACCTCCACTCTGTGCAGGTTGACATCCAGTTGATGCATGGAAAAGGCCAGAGGGAGGGCGCAGCGCTGAGGAACATGCTGATAGCTGAGGTGATCAGCTAAAGCAGCGGGATTCCGAAGGATAGGAGGAGGCCCGACGACCAAATATCGCAGCAACCCTCGTATGGCTCTCCTCCAATGCGCCGGGTTGGTGAAGCTAAATACGGGCGTGGCCATGGCCACCACCCCTGCCAGATGATGATGGGCAGCCAGGCACAGCGATAGAGCCGCACCCAGGGAGAGCCCGATGGCGAAGACCTGGTTGCACCTCTCCTCAAGCTTCAGCAACCCCTCCCGCGCCGACCGATACCAATCACTCCAGCCGGTTCTGGCCAGGTCGCTCAGTCTTGTGCCGTGTCCAGCCAGCCTCACGCTGCAGACAGTCAATCCCCGCTCCGCCAGGTATTCCCCCAATTCGCGCATCTCATGGGGGGTGCCGCTGAAACCATGAAGTAGCAAACAACCTGTTGAATTGCCGGTAAAGAAAAAGGGCTCTGCGCCCTTCATGATGGTTTCAGTCATCTCAGTCTGCAAAAGAAACAGGAACGCACTGACCCAGGCTCACAGACAGGGGAGCGTCGTCTCTCCACACGGTGGGTTTAACCGCTGAGCCCTTGCCCTGATCTTATTCGCTCATACAAGGAGACGGCCATGGCTTGGATCACCCCGGCTACAGGGACGCCGAAGAAGGCCCCCCAGAAGCCGGCCACCCGAATGCCTACCATCAAGGCAGCGAAGATAAGGAGGGGATGCATGCCCACCATCTCGCTCATCACCCGCGGCATGATGACATTAACGATGATCTGCTGCCAAACAAGAAGGATGATACCGATCCACAGCGCCAGGCTCGGTGCCTGGAAGGCTGCGATGATCACCGGAGGTATCAAGGAAAGAGGGATGCCGATGAGAGGAATGAGAAGCAACAACCCGGCCAGGCTGCTGGCCACCAGGGTGAACCTCATGCCAGCGACCCACGTGACCACAAGCGTACCCAGGCCAAAGAGCAGCGATTGGATCAGTTGGCCGCGGATGAAACCCCCGAAAGTGCGATCTACGCTGCTGGCAAACAATAGGCACTCATCTTGATAGTTGCGTGGCACTACCTTCAACACTTGCTCCAGCAACTGGCCACGATCGAGGTTCATGTAGAAGCTCAAGATCAAAATGACGAAAACGTTGGCTAAGATGGAGGCCACTCCTGTGGCGATACCCAGGGCGTTCTGGATGACAGCGGTGCCCACACTTTCCAGCCTCCTGGTGACCTGCTCCGACTGATAGACATCTGTCAGATCAATGGCCAGGCCACGGTCGGTCAACTCCCCTTGCAGCCGGCCTATCAAGTCAGGCATCATCTCCAGATAGTGGGGCAAGCGGGCTGCCAACTGGACCAACTGATCAACGAGCAACGGTACCAGGATGATGCCTGCGATCAAGGTAGCCAACAGAAGGCCGCTGTAGACAATGACTACGGCCCAACCACGGGGGAGTTGCAAGCGGCCAAAGGGAATCCTGATGCGCAGACCAAGCAGCAAGCGGGCTTCACCGGTCACCGTGTCAGGAGCCGGATTGTCACTGAGCCACTCGACCACAGGACTCAGGACGAAGGAGAGGAGCCAGGCCAGGAAGAAAAGGAGGATGATGTCGCTAAAGGCGGTGCCTATCTGCCAAACTCGCTCCATCAGGAAGAGAGTAGCAATAGCTATCAAAAGCACGATCAGCACTCGTAGCAATGGATTGCTAGTCATATCACCGTAACCTCCCGGCTATCCTTTCAGACAAGCCACCAATCTGAGCAAGCGTCAACATCCTACCTGCATTTTACACCACCGCATCCGATTAGGCAAAGGAAATCACTGGAGGACAAGACCTGACAGGTCTTCGAAAACCTGTCAGGTCTGCCTCTCCCCGTTCGGACGACGGCTTCGGTCCAGGTTAATGGCAGTGGAGGTGAGGCAAGCATGGGGTATACCGTCCTGTTAACCGGGCGACCTGGAGTGGGAAAGACCACTATTGTCAAAGAGATCGTAAGAAGGTTGCCCGGTCGGGCAAATGGATTCTACACGGCCGAGATCCGCCATGGAGGCCGACGGCAAGGTTTCAGGATCATCACCCTGGATGGTGAGGAGGCCATCCTTGCTCACGTAGACATCAGGAGCCCTCACCGGGTGAGCAAATACGGGGTGGATGTGGAGGCCCTGGATTCCGTTGGAGTGGCAGCCCTCCGGCGCGCTATGGATCAAGCCGACTACGTGGTCATTGACGAAATTGGCAAGATGGAGCTCTGCTCCAACCAGTTCAAGCAGGCGGTCAGGGAGGCCATAGCCGGTGAACATCCTGTGTTGGGGACCATCATGCTCTCTTCCCATCCCTGGGCGGATGCCATCAAAGCGAATGAGCAGGTCAGGGTCATAGACGTGACCCCCAAGAATCGAGACCGGCTGGTAGAGCAGGTTCTGAGGCTCTTTAAGGACGTTTGACTAACTTCCCCGCCTGTGTTATCATGACCCCACCAGTACTATGTTGATTGTGTTAGCTATAGTTCAGATCGGTGGTAGGGGCAGGTCTTGCGCCGTTCGGCTGAGCCCCG
>JBHIDP010000074.1:0-11921 GCA_046760185.1 Anaerolineae bacterium | reverse complement strand
CACGTTCTCTTCCTGGGCGAGCTGTGACGCTCCCTCGACTGAGGTCGAGGGCTTCTGCTCACAGGGCTGGCAAGTAGCGGTGCGGACACTTTACCAGCAGCCCGTAGGCCCTGAAGGATCCTCCTCCATCGTACTCACCTTCCATGATGACCGAGACCCCGTCGCGGAAGGTGTCGGGGATAAATCCGCGGTAGACAACCTCCAACTGCTGAACCTCCCCCACCGCTTTGAAGTGCAGAGTGCCGCTGGCGTCCTCCCACCGGATGGAACCTTCAGCCACCTTTCCTCCCACCCTGATAGTTCTGTCTCCGAAACCTCCTCCGGCCACCAACTCGTCCACGGTGATGTAGTAGTTGGTGAAGGTGGAATGAGTGAACCCATAGAGGAGATGGGCCAAGACCGGCACCAGAATAGCAATCCCGACAATGAGCTTGATCCGCACCGCCGCAATGATCCCTTTTCTTAGTTGATCTCCTTGAGGGCTTGATGCAGCACCTCCAGGGGGTTAAGGCCGCCGCGCACCGCCAACCAGACCACCTTGTCGGCCACCTGATAGTAGTAGTGTTGCTGGCCCAGACCAACCAGGGAGTAGACAACCTCATCCCCTACAGTCAACTGTTGCAGATGGCTGAAGGGGGAGTTCCCTTCCCTCAGGCGCTCGGTCATCTGCACCAGCAGTGATTGGGCGGCGATGCTATCCTTGGCTCGCCCTACCCAGACGGTGACCTGATCCTGGTCATTGCCATATTGAGCCACGTAGCCATCCAGCAGGGGAAACCCCTTGCCATGCATCTTGGCAATCTCGATCAGGGCTTCATCCCCGGTGATGCTGTCTGTCAGGGCCAGACCGGCCAGCTCGTCGGGCGGAGTCAGCGGCAACCGACCAGCCTTTCCGGCCATGAAAGCGGAAGGACCGGCTCTATTGGCCTCGCTTCCCTGTTCAAGAGCCCCAGAGCGGTCTTGCTCCACCACGGTCCAGGTTTGGAAAGCGATGAGCCCCAGGAAGAGGAGCACGCCAGTCCAGATGATAACCTTTTTGCCGGTTGCCATTTGTCCTCAGAAGGTCGGTTGGTCGGTGTCCTTCTGGACTTCTCGAAGGGTGTCCATCTCGCGGCGCACACCCTTCCTCCTCTGGTAGAGGCTAAAGAGATAGCCTACCATCACGACGGCGATGAGGGTGTAGGCGATGATCATCAATACCAGGCTCTCTTCCATGATTACCTGCCCAACCTTTCCTTTATCCGGGCCACCTCATCCCTGGCCCTCTCCAGACGAACGCGGTTGCTCAACAGGAAGAAATAGAGCCAGGTGAAGGAGAGGAGAGCCACCATGAGGGTGATGCGCATTCTGGGGTCAGGGAGGCCCGTCCCCTTGATCACTATCAGTTCCGGGTGTTGAGTTCGCCACCATTCGACCGAGACGAGGATGATCGGTATGTCGAAAGCGCCCACGATCCCTAACACTGCCGCCCAGTTGGCCTGGCGTGGTCCCTCTCCAGCATAGGCTCTGAGCATCAGATAGCTAACATAGATGAGCCACAGGACCAGGGCTGAGGTCAAACGGGCGTCCCAAACCCAGTAGACTCCCCAGGCATACTTGGCCCACAACGGCCCGGTGAGCAACACCAGGGTGGTAAAGATGACCCCTATCTCCGCCGAGGAGAGGGCCAGGACATCCCACTGCCGCTTCCTCTTCCACAGGTACATGATGCTGGCCAGGAAGACGACGAAGAAGGCCAGGAAGCCTATCCAGGCGGAGGGGACGTGGAAATAGAAGATGCGCTGGGAATAGCGCAACTTCTGCTCCATAGGGGCGTAGAAGAGAGCCATCCAAAGGGCAACGGCGATGTTGAGGAGGGCCAGCCCTCCCAGCACCCTGGTCAGGGTGGCGAACCTGTTCCCCTCCAGGAAGGGCCAGTAGAGACTGCTTTCATTTATCTCACTCATAAGCTCCTCCATATCTTGTAAGGACCTGTTAAGTGCCAGCAAAAGTCATCTTGAGCGGCTCGACTGAGCTCGCCGAAGTCTTGTCGAAAGATGACTTTTGCAGCTCTGTGGCTAGAAAAACCGCTCGAAATCATCCTGAGCCAGTCGAAGGGTGATTTCTCGCTAGACGCTGAAGAGGGAAGTTGTTCTTTGACCGTCCCGAAGTTATCCGACCAGTTCAATACTCCTCAAGCACGAACTCAAAGGTGATGAAGGCCACGACCAGGAAGATGGTATCGAAGACCACCATCAGGCGAAGCCAATGGCTCACCGCAGCCAGGGAGTCGCCAGCGAAGACAGCACCGCTGGCCTTTACGGCGGCGATGATGATCGGCACAGCGATGGGGAACAGCAGAACTGGCAGCAGCACCTCCCGTGTCCTGGTGTTGACGGCCATGGCAGCGAAGAGGGTGCCGACCGCGGCGAACCCTACGGTGCCCAGCAGGATGATGGGCACCAGGGCTGGCAGGAGAAGGGGAAGATTGAAGAGGATGGTAAAGATGGGCAGGATGATAACCTCCACCACCAGCATGAAGATAACATTGCCCAGCATCTTGCCCAGGTAGATGGCGCTGCGGTCCATGGGGGCCAGCATCAGCCCCTCCAATCCGCCACGGTCCTTCTCCAGGACGAAGGAGCGGTTGAGGCCAAGGATGCCAGCGAAGGTGAAGGCCACCCACAGGACACCAGGAGCGATGTCGGCGATCTCAAACTGTTTCAGCTCAAAAGCGAAATTGAAGATGACCACCACCATGATGGCGAAGACGAACATGGAGCTGAACATTTCCTTGGTGCGCAGTTCAGCCACGATGTCCTTCCAGAGGATGGCCATCACCTTGTCCAGGAAGTCCAGCAACTGCGCCGCCATGCTAATGGGGCGTCGTCGTGTAACGGTAGTAGGTCTCGGCAAAACGCTCAATGGCAATGTTTCCCTTTGCTTCGTGATAGACCAATCGTCCATTGGCCAGGATTGCCACCTGATGGCACAAGGCGAGCCCCTGCTCCAAGTTGTGCGTGGTCATAATCACCGTGCGGCCCTGGATGGCTAGGTCGCTCAGCACCCCCCGCAACATCCCGGTCGCCTGCTGGTCGAGACCGGTGTAGGGCTCATCGAGGAGGAGGATGGGAGGGTTATGGATTATGGCCCGGGCGATGGCCAGGCGCTGCTGCATCCCCCGCGAGTAGGTCCGTACCGGGTCGTGGAGGCGGTGGGAGAGTCCCACCTGGTTCACCAGTTCTTTGACCCTGCTCTCCAGCTCGGGCACGTTGTACATACGGCCATAGAAGCGCAGGTTCTCAGCCGCGGTCAGATCGTCGTACAGGAAGGTTTGGTGGGAGACCAGGCCGATGTTACGCCTGATCTCTACAGCCCCGTGCCCCAGGTCCAACCCGGCCAGCCGGGCCGTACCTGAGGTAGGTTTGCTCAAAGTGGCCAGGACGCGCAGCAGTGTGGTTTTGCCAGCTCCGTTGGGACCAAAGATGGTCAGGAACTGGCCCTCTGACACCAACAGGTTGATATCCTGCAGGGCTACCTTGTTGCCGAAGGACTTGCTCAAACCTTCAATCTCGATCATCAGCAGCGATGCCTGAAATCCTCCCCTCTTTCAGCCCCTGAGGTACTGATCCATGGCCGTGGCCGCTTTGCGCGCGGCTGCCAGGGCGGTCACCACCAGATCGGGTCCGTGGACGTTGTCCCCTGCGGCGAACACCCCCTTCAGGCTGGTCATCCCCGTCTCCCCATCGGCCACAATCAGCCCCCATTTCCTGGTCTCCAACCCTGGGGTTGTCTCTCCCAGCAGGGGATCAGGCCAATAGCCAAGGGCCAGCACGACGCTGTCCACCTCCATCACGAACTCCGAGCCCTCGATGGGGAGCGGCCTTCTGCGCCCCGAGGCGTCGGGCTCTCCCAGCTCCGTGCGGAGGCACTCCATGCTTTTGACCCGACCGCGGCCATCATCGAGGAATCTGACCGGCACCACCAGGCACTCGAACTTCACCCCTTCCTCGCGGGCCAGGGCTCGGTCCACCGCCCGGCTGGGCATCTCCACTTCGGTACGACGGTAGACGCAGGTCACCTCCTCGGCCTCCAGGCGTATGGCCGTGCGCACACAGTCCATGGCCGTGTCCCCACCACCGATGACGGCCACCCTCCGTCCGATGGCCAGCGGCTCCCGCTGTTCGGGTGGCAGGTAATCTGGAGTGAGGTTGGCCCGCACCAGGAAATCGGTGGCGTGGTAGATACCGGCCAGTTCCTCGCCCGGAGCATCCAGGCGGGCACAAATCCCTGCTCCCGTGCCCAGGAAGATGGCATCGAAGCCACCCTCCAGCAGCTCCTCGACCGTTATGGCTTCACCGACCCGGGTCTCGGTGATGAACTCTACCCCAAGGTTCTTCACATAATCTATCTTGGCCTCTACAATCTCGGTGGGCAGTTTGAAGCGGGGTATGCCGTAGTTCAGGATCCCTCCGGGTCGGGGACAGGCCTCGTAGACGGTCACGCTGTGTCCCTTGACGGTCAACTCTTCGGCCACAGCCAGCCCGGCCGGGCCCGAACCGACCACGGCCACCTTCTTTCCGCTTGAGCGGGCCCGCTTGCGTTTCGGAAAGCCGCTCTCTCGCCGCTGATAGTCGACGGCGAAAGCCTCGAGCATGCCGATGGTCAGGGGCTGGTTCTTTTTGCCCACAACGCACGATCCTTCGCAGAGGCGCTCCTGGGGGCAAACCCGTCCGCAGACCTCAGGCATATTGCTGGTCTGGCGGAAGCGGTTGGCCGCTCCCACAAAATCCCCGTTCTCGATGAGCCACAGGGCTCCGGCGATGTCGTTGGAGAGAGGGCAGGCCCTCTGGCAGGGTGCAGGGCGCCGACACTGGATACAGCGGCCTGCCTCCAGCCGGGCCGTCTGCTGGTCATACCCCAGATAGACCTCGTCGAAGTTGGTGATCCTCTTGTGGGGAGGCTGTTTGGGGACCGGTTGGGGTAGCAGTTTTATCCTGGCCTTGCGGTCAACCGTAGGCAGCGTTTCACTTTCGTTGCTCATCAGCGTTCCGAAAAGTGTTCGTAGTGGCGGCTTCGCCGCTTCAGAGCGACCGTGATCGGCGTTGACGAAGTGGCCGAAGCGAAGCAGAGCCGCCAATGCAGTGTTGGCTGGAGTGTCCTTCACGCATACTCATAAAGGGGGACCGTGCTCGCCGGGCGAGTTGCTGTACGCAGCAACATCTCAATCCGACGGACTGTATCCGGCTTTAGGAGCACATCTCCGCACACTGAGCAAACCTCTGCCGGGACGTGGTCAATGACGATCACCTGCCCCTGATGGCGCACGGTGTGCACAATCTTCCGCTCCTCATACTCTCCAGGGCACCCTTCGATACTGCATTTCATCTCTATCGCCTCCTTTGGGTCGGTGTTACCCACTTTGGCGGTTTTGGCTCATAAACCGTGATAATGATAAGAGCGTGGCCAAAACTTGTGGGAGTCGAGGCTTTCCCTGGCACCTGTGCGCCAGGACAGGTGAGCCGGTTTTATCCGCCTGAAGGCTCCACTCCTCCACAGATTTTAGCCAGACTCAAATCATTAACATCAATTTCGTTCATGCCATTACATTCCACAGCTACCTCGACAATGTGGTGTTTGATGGCTCCACATGATTGGGCCCCTCTATCCCCCCGCGGGCCGCAGCAAGGCTTTTGGTGTTACAGGTTTCCCAGGTCTAGGGCGACCTCGGGGTTGTCACTCCTCAAACCTGCGGGAGGACTTGGCATTGCCGACTTTCTTTCAGGTGGCAGTCAACTCCGCCCCGCACGAGGAGCAGAAGCGGTCGCTGGGTCTGCATTCTACCCCGCATTGCGGGCAAGTTTCGGCCAGGGGGTAGCCACAGCCGGCACAGAAGAGGTCCCCGGGCTGGTAGGCCTTTCCGCATCTGGCGCAGGCCAGCTCCTTCTCTCCCCCGGAAGTCACGGCCTGAACCTCCTGGCGGCGTCGCTGGCGGAGGGCCAGAACCTCCTGCTCTATCCGGTCCGACAGTGCGCTCTCCACCTCTGGCTGCGGTTGCGGGACGGCCGCAGCTAGTTGATCCAGTTCCTTGAGGATGTCAATGGCCCTTCCCTTGTAGCGCCGGCTCAGTTCCTGATAGTCCTCCTCCGAGAGCTTGCCCATGGCCAGGTCAAACTCCAGGTCCTTGAGGGCAGCGTAGGTTGACTCCCTTTGGGAGAGGACACGCTCCAGCTCCAACTCCTCGGCCGAGGCTGCGACCGACTCCTCCTCAGGGACACCTCTGAACAGAGGGTAGGCGACGAAGGCAACGACCAGGATGGCCAGTGCCAGAGCGATCAGAGTAATCATGTTGAGCTATGTTCCTTTCGTGACGCTCTTCTGGGAGAGCTGTGACGCTCCCACCGGCTGAAGGCCGGGGGTTTCCTCAGGTGACGCTTCCACCGGCTGAAGGCCGGGGGTTTCCCCAGGTGATGCTCCCACCGGCTGGAAGCCGGGGGTTTCCTGCATCTAACGGGTGAGGGTCTCCAGCACCGTCCGCAGCTTCTCCTCGCTGATGGGCCCTTTGTGGAAAGTGGCGATGCGGCCCTCGCGGTTGATGAAGAAGGTCTCCGGTACACCCCGCAGCCGGTAGGCGTGGGAAATGCGGCTGCCCAGGTCCGGCCCGTTGGGGTAGGTGATGTCGAACTCCTTCAGGTAGGCCAGCGCCTGAGGCTCCGTGTCGAGGTAGTCAACACCGATGAAGGTGACCCCCTCATCCTTGTACTGGCGCCATACCTCCTCCAAAAAGGGGGCCTCATCGCGACAGGTGGGACACCAGGAGGCCCAGAAGTTTACCACCACCACCTGGCCTCGCAGCTCATCCAGGGAAATCTGTCCCCCCTCGAAGAGGTCCAGGGTGAAGGGAGGAGCCGCCGAGCCCTCGGTCAGTGGTCCGAGCCCCTGGAGGCGCAATCCGTAGGCCAGCAGTGCCAGAAATGCCAGCACCGCAGCCAGGGCCAACCCCTGGGCAAGCAATCTCTTGGCAGAGTACGGCTGAGCGCTTACTTCGCTCTGCATCTTACCTCGCTAGTTTCTGGTGTGAAAGTCGGTGGAGTGCGGCCGCAAGGCCGCTTTTCAGGCAGACTCGCGTCTGCACTCCTGGCCTTTCGCACCACGAACTTTCTAACGTGCTGCCTCCAGTGCTATCTCACGGGCGCGGATGCGGGCCAGCACCCTCTCTTCCCTGGGGTCAGGCCAGAAGGCGATGCCCGTTCCCAGGAGGAGGATTATCCCACCCACCCACATCCAGACCACCAACGGGTTGATGACCACCTTCAGGGTGATGGTGGAGCCGTCCCCCTCCCACCCGGCCAGGATGACGTACAGGTCCTCCAGGGCGGTGGTGCGGATGGCCACCTCGGTCATGGGCTGTTCGGCATTACGGTGGAAGTCCTTGGAGGGCACCACCCTCCCCACCGCCTTCCCCCTCCTGAAGACGGACAGGGTGGCAGCCACGACCTGCTTGTTCTGGGTGGGGTAGGAGCTGAAATCGTCATAGCGCAGAGTATAGCCCCCGATGGTCATCGTCTCACCCTTGGCCAGGGTGGCCTCCTTATCGGTCTGGTAGAAGCTGGAGCCGGTGACCCCCACGACCAGCAGCACGATACCGAGGTGCACGATGTAGCCGCCGTAGCGTCGCCGGTTCTTGTTGATCAGCATGACCAGAGCCTGCCAGTAGTTCCGTCCGCTCAGGCGCAGTTGGGCACGCAGGCCTCGCCAGAACTCGCTCAGGATGGTGGTGGCCACGAAAGCACAGATGGCAAAGGAGAGCAGGGCATAGTAGCGGGTCACGCCCAGGAGGTACAGAACGGCGGCCACGACGATGCTGACCACCAGAGGGTAGAGGAAGTTGCGCATCAGGTTCTCTTTGGAGGCCCGTCGCCAGCCGATGAGGGGGCAGATGCCGATGAGGAGGATCAGCACCAGGAAGATGGGGCCGTTGACCCGGTTGAAGAAGGGTGGCCCCACAGTGACCTTGCGGTGGGTAATGGCCTCGCTGATCATGGGGAAGATGGTGCCCCAGAAGACGGCGAAGGCGGCCCCGACCAGGATCAGGTTGTTCAGCAGAAAGGTTGATTCCCGTGAGAGGAGGGAGTCCAGCTCGTTCTCACTCCTGAGGTGATCCAGCTTCTCAAACAGCAGGCCCAGGGAGACGATGAGGGTGATGCCGATGAAGCCGAGGAAGTAGGGGCCCAGGGTGGAGACACCGAAGGCATGGACCGACTCGATGATACCGCTTCTGGTGATGAAGGTGCCGAAGAGGGCCAGGCTGAAGGTCAGGATGATGAGGATCATGTTCCAGACTTTAAGCATCCCTCTCCGCTCCTGGATCATGACCGAGTGGAGGAAGGCCGTGCCGGTCAGCCAGGGCATCAGGGAGGCGTTCTCCACCGGGTCCCAGTTCCAGTAGCCGCCCCACCCCAGCTCGACGTAGGCCCACTGTGCCCCGAGGAGGACGCCGATGCTCAGCAAAAGCCAACTGAAGAGGGTCCAGCGGCGCGTGCTGCGGATCCACACATCGCTCAGGCGGCCGGTGATGAGGGCGGCCAGGGCGAAGGCGAAGGGCACGGTGAAACCGACGTAGCCCAGGTAGAGGGTGGGCGGGTGGAAGACCATGCCCGGGTTCTGGAGCAGGGGGTTCAGGCCCTGACCGTCGGCCGGGGTGAAGGGGAGGCGTTCAAAGGGGTTAGTGGCAGCCGTCATGAGCAACAGGAAAAAAGTCAGGCAGGCCATCATCACGGCCAGGACATAGGGCATCAACTCTCTGTTCTTCTCCCGGTTTTGCTCCATCACCAGCACAGCGAAGAGGGCCAGCAGCCACCCCCAGAAGAGGAGGGAGCCCTTCTGCCCGGCCCACAGAGCCGAGGCGGTGTAAAAGAGGGGCAGGTCCCGGCTGGTGTAGCTGGCCACGTACTCCACCTGGAACTGGCGATTGAGGAGGAGGTAGATCATGATAGCCACGGCCAGGCTGACCAGGCCGAAGGTGGCCCATACCCCATTCCGGCCGCTGGCGGTCAACTCCGGACGGTGTCCTCTGACCCCCAGGACAAGGGCGGCTGCGCTGTAGACTGTCAGGGCCAGGGCCAGCAGCAGCGATACGGTTCCGATGTCAGCCATATTTTCCTCTCAGTTTCTCCATCTACTGATCGCGGCACGAGCACAAAGAGAGGGGACACAATCGGTCCCCCCGCATGTGCCACTCCTGCCATCTCAAACCGTTATTGTCCCGGTTCGGCCTCGTACTTGGACGGGCACTTGACCAGCAGATTGTTGGCCTGGAAGACGCCGTCGTTGCCCAGCTTCCCCTCCAGCACCACGCTCTCGCTCTGAGCGAAGGTGTCCGGTACGACGTCGTGATAAACCACCGGCAGCCTCTGCTCCCCTTCCACCACGTCGAAGCGCAGGACCAAGTCCTGGGCGTTCCAGTCAATGGTGCTCTTGTCCACCACTCCGTTGATACGCACCTCTTTGTCCACCAGGCTGTCGCTTTCGGCCAGCACTTCGCTGATGGTCATGTAGTAGATAGCCGAGCTTTGGAAGCTGCTGAAGATGAGGAAGGCCAGGGCGGCGACGATGATCAATCCTCCCACTACGAATTTAGTCATATTTCTCTCCTCCTGAGATAATTGTACACTCCATCCATATAATTTACCACAAGTGGAAACGAGGCGCAAAATCCACAGTATGATAGCACCGCTGGGTCAAAACCGGGTCAAAAGCTGGTCCAAACCTGGTGAAAAAGGGGTTGAAAAGCAAGGCGAGATGTGGTATACTGGAGGTGTGGAAGTAGTCAAATGCAGCTTGGGGAGCAAGAGAATCCCGCGACCAATACACTTTACTCTGACGCTGCTGGACGTGGGCCACCCCCTGGTGCGGCGGCTGATCGAAGAGGTAAAGCAGAGCGCCTTCCGGGTGGAGGGCAACCGCGAGGGTTGTCCCTACGGGCGCACGACCTACATGGTCACGCTGGACGTGGAGGAGGTGACGGTGCTGTTCCGCAGGCAGGAACATGTGTTTTGGACAACCCGGCCACTTGCCCTGAATACCGGTCTGAGGTATAATCGAGGAGGAATTTCGGAAATTCTTTCCTGGAGGATGAGCTATGACGACGATGACGGTCCAGATCCGACGTAAGGGGATCATCACTCTGCCCGTTGAATTGCGCCGCCAGTACGGCCTGGAAGAGGGAGACGTCTTTACCCTGGTGGACCTGGGGGACGGATCGTTTCTGCTGACCCCGCGCCTCTCCCAGGTGGCCCGTCTGGGAGACCAGGTGGCCCGTCTGATGGCGGAGGAGGGCGTGGACCTGGAAGAGGTCTTGGAAACATTGGATCAGGAGCGAGAGACCTACTACCGCGAACACTATGCCCAAGCCTAATCTCTTCCTAGACAGCAGCGCCCTCTTTGCTGGTGTCGTCTCCCCAAGCGGGGCAGGCCGGGTGTTGCTGCTCCTGGCAGAGGCAGGACGCCTGACGGTTACGGTCTCCGAACAGGTAGTGGCGGAGACGGAGCGGGCAGTGGCCCGCAAGGTCCCCAAAGCCCTGTCGTATTACCGGGAGGCCCTGCGAAGCACCCGGCCCCGGATGGTGCACAACCCTTCACCGGAGGAGATCGAAGCGCACCGAGACATCATCGCCTATCCAGCGGACGTGCCCATTGTCGTGGCAGCGATGAAGGCAGAGGTAGACTACCTGGTCACCCTCAACCGTCGGCACTTCATTGATGATCCTGGTGTGGCGGCCCAATCGGGGTTGCGCATCGGCACGCCGGGAGATGCCCTGGCCTGGGTGCGAGAACCGTTGACTGGGGAAGAGGAGGGGGAGAGAAAGTGAAAATGAGAAAACGTCAATCAGACCATGCGACTAAAGACTCCGGACCATCAGACCACACGACCAAGGACATCGGACCACCAGACCACGTGACCAAGGACTTCGGACTATATGACCAATTGACAAGTGCTTTGTAATAGTCTATAATTTAAGATAAATAGTTCTTTGTCATGCAGTTGGAGGAATAGTAAAGTGCAGGTGGCTACGGCAAAGCTGAGCAGTCGAAACCAGATGGTGTTGCCAAAACTGGTCAGGGAGGCCCTTGGGGTCAAGGCCGGCGATGTGCTCCTCCTGATCATCAAGGATGGCGAGGTGAAGCTCTATGCCAAGCCCAACAACCTGACTGACTATATGCAGGGCCTCGGTCAGGAGGTCTGGGCCCAACTGGGTGGGGCCGATCGCTACCTGCGCCAGGAGCGAGAGTCTTGGGGCTAGAAGCCTTCAAAGCCAAGCTTGATGCCTTTCAATCTGTCGCTTTGGATACGGCTGTCTTCATCTATCACTTTGAAAACAACCCCGTGTACGTTCCCTTGACCAGGGAGGTTTTCCGCCGTGTGGAGGGGGGCTACCTTGCCGCTTTCACCTCAACCCTGACCATAACTGAGGTCCTGACCGGGCCAAAGAAGGCTGGCGATAAGGGGATGGTATTGGAATACCAGCGGCTGTTCCATATTTTCCCAAACCTACGGTTCCTTCCTGTGGACGAGGAGATGGCCACCATCGCCGCCGACCTGCGGGCCGCTTTTGACATCCGCACCCCTGATGCTATCCAGCTTGCTGCGGCCAGACAGGTTGGGACTCAGGCTTTTATCACCAACGATGAGCGGTTGAAGAGGGTCTCGGGGATCGAGGTGCTGGTCCTCGGCCAATATGCTGCCCCCTCAAACGGCTGACAACAGGGCCTCCCCCCTGTCCCTTCTGTCCCCTCCTCTCAACATCACCCGACCATCTGACCAAGGACCACCTGACCATCTGACCAAGAACCTCGAACTTAGGACTGACTGACTCAGGACTGTTTGTACAAACCCTTGACATCGTTAACATTTTGGCTTATAATCCAGATGTCCTGAAGTG
>JBHIDP010000073.1:0-11942 GCA_046760185.1 Anaerolineae bacterium | reverse complement strand
TAAGCAAAAGGATCAGGTACTGACAAGATAACCTTTGTCCCCCGTCCACGCTCAGTCAGTATCTGGAGCTTTCCCTGGAGCAGTTCTGCCCGATGGTACATGCTGGCCAAACCCAGCTTCCTGGTTCGTTGGCCGCTATCCTGGCTAGAAACGAACCCCCGGCCATTATCCTCGACGGCAAATACCAGGTTTGTCCCCTCTCTCAAAAAACGAATAGTTACCTTGTCCGCCGAGGAGTGCTTCTGTATGTTTTGCAACGCTTCCTGAATCACTCTGAAAATGACAATCTCCATGGTAGCTGGTAACCGCTCTCCCAGGGCTATCATGTTCAAGGTGACATCTATGCCAAAAGTCTTCTCGTACTCTCGCACGTATTGCTTTAGAGCAGCTATCAGGCCCAGTTCTGTCAACAGGGGCGGCTGCAGGTTCATAACCAATCGTCGTACACGCCCCAGGCCCTGACGCAACTCTGCCTTAAGGGCATCAAACCCCTCTCTAACCAGATCAAGCTGATCGCCCATCACATGCTGGCAGTATTCCAGCTCGAAGATGGCATTGGCCAGAAGTTGACCGACGCCGTCACTGACTTCCTGGGCTACACGATGGTATTCTTCTTCCTGGGCCTGGATCATCTTGATGGGAAACAGGTCCAGGCCCAGATTGGTCAACAGACTTTGCTCCCCTCTGGGGAGGGCTTCTCTCTGCATCTCCAGATATCTGGAAATGGTGCCGATGGCCTGGTTGGCGTAAGAAAGGCGCGTCAACTGTTCTTCCAAAACGACCCGTTCCTGGTGCATCGCCGCTTCACGTTTTTGTTGCTCCTCTGAAATCTTGGTCCCTTTCTCTCCCTCTTCCACTGTCGCCAGATCTGCCAGGTCCTCCCTTTTCTCAGCCAACTGGACCAGACATTTCTGATATAGACTCTCTCCCTCCTGGCAGAGAGCTTGAAACTCTTTCTGAACTGTGTCCAGAACAGTTACGGTACGGCCAAGCAGTTCGTTTACCTCATTTTCGACCACTCCAACCTCCTACTGGTAATAGTATACCATATATTGATAGTATTGTGCAAGGGCCAAATTCTAGCGTAAGCGACCTGTAATTTGCCCGGAACTTCGCTGAAAGGCGCTGTTACCACTCGATCTTGTAGACGGCCATCTCATCACCGCCAGCGGCTCGAACGGTGGGGCAATTCCGTTGATAGACCATGTTCAGGCGCCGGTCCTTGACCATTTCCGGGTACCAAAGAGGTGCTGTCACCAGGTAGTCAACCTCTCGCTCCTCCATGAATTTCAAGAGGCGAGGTTCGTCACGAATGAAAGGAATGACCTCAGGGGTGATAAGACCAGCCAGGTCAACAAGGGGGCGGGAGAGAAAATAGCCGGCCGCTCCAATGTCGTGAACAGCAATGGTAGCCTCTGGTGCGGTGTTTTCTTCCAGCCAAAGGGTGGTCTTGGTTACCTGGCAATCAATGATATCTACATCAACGGCGAAGGCACTGGCCCCTCTCAGCCAAAAAGCAATAAGGAGGATGGGCAGGGAGATCAGTAAAGCCTTGTTGATCACTCTACTGGACCGAAGCCTTTGCTCAGAAACGACTTCCCGGTTCAGGGGCTGTCTTCCTTCACGGAGCGCTGTCCCAAAATGGGAACGTGTTTTTGAGCGGGTGCCAAGGCGCAGGAGCTTGGCTGTTCCCCATAGGGCGTAGGGAACCATGATGGGGATGGTGGGGATCAGGTAGCGACCATGCTGGTAGATAACGGGCAGACGCAGGGCATAAAGCACTGGAAAAGTCAGCCACCAGAGCAGCGGAAGAGTGGCAGCCCATCTCCTCTCCTTGACCAGCAAGTACGCTGCATAGAGGAAACCAGGGACTAGAAGTACCTGGGCTCCTACGAAAGTGACCGTGCCCAGCCGGAAGAGGCGGAGCGGCAGCGGCACCAGGGCGAACAGGGCGCTGAACTCGGCCTGCTTGGCATAGAAGGTGTTGGGAAAGAGCAGACCGCTGGTGGAAAGGTTGAAGGCCAGGTAAGGGATGATGGGGAGGGCAAATCCGATGCCTGTCAACCCTATATGCGTAGACATGGTGCGCATGGAGATGGCAGGCAAGGACGAGCTCAGCTTGCCCCACTCAAACTGTTGGCCCAGTCCAGCCAGGGCAACCAGACCTAGTAGAACCGCCCCTTCCGGCCTGGCCAGAATCAGCAATCCACCGACGAGCCCGATTTGAAAGGGGTTCGCTCTATTGAAGTAGCTGTACAGCAGAAGCAGCGAGAGAAAAATGAACAGGAGGGTCTCCATGCCGGAAAAAGCAGCCCAGTTCAGGTGCCACTCCAGAGCGCAGAAGAGGGCGGCAAGGGGGGCTATCTCACGGCGGTCAGGGAACAGGCGATCAGCCACAAGGGACAGTAGCCAGCAGGATAGGGCCAGGAGTAGAGCACCCAGGAAGTAGGTCCAGGCCCGGTAGTCCAGGGGAAGCAGATACCCAGGTGTCAGGAGGAGGCTCCAGAGGGGGGCGGTTGAGCCCGCGCTGGGTTGGCCGGGGAGGAAGGCCAGTTGACCATGAAGGGCCAGGTTTCGGGCATAGGTCTGATGAATCCAGCCATCGTCCAGGGGGAAACCGAAATCACCAATGGTGGCGAAGGAGAAACCGAGGTATAGAGCCATGCTCAGCAGGCTCAGGATACCGAGAATAAAGGCAAAATGTTTGCTTGACAGCCTTGTCAAAAATCCAGCTAGTCTCCACTCCAAGGCGAAGCCTCCCGTAGCTCAGCTCACAAAGAACCAGCGAAAGAACAGGGCCGACAGCAAAAGCTGCAGCCCCAGGGAAGGGTAGAGAATCAGCCGATGCACCCTGGGATCTCTCCCCCACTTGCCCAGCACCAGGAATCCCGGGAAGGCGGCCAGGGCCAGGCGAGACATGGAATACAAAGGATTCCCGGGCTGTAGGGTGAACAGGGGCAAGAGCAACACCGCCCCCATGTACAGGGCATAGCCGGGGGGAAGATGCCGGGTTGCCACCGCGGTCAGGGCCAGGAACAGCAAGGTCACCGCCAGATCCAGTACCACATTTCCCAGGTTGTGCCCCCAGGGGGCGGCCAACCCCCTTATGGCTGCACCCAGGGTCTCCCAGGGCCAGGCCCACCAGCGGCCCCAGGGAGACAGGCTCTGGACGTGCGCCCACAGGAGAGGGTCGCCGAAGCGAAGGCCCAGGTAGCCCGAATATAGTGCCAGTCCCAGGGGCACCGGCAGGAGGGCAGCCCAGATGGCGGGTCTCCCTCTCTGACGAACCCACTCGACGGCCAGGGGGATGATCAACAACACCCCCGGAGGGCGGGTGAGGGCGGCCAGGCCTCCCAGGAGGCCCGCCAGGGGCCACCGGCCCTCCTCGGCGGCCAAGAAGGCCCCCAACACCAGGAGCAAAAACACCGGCTCGGTGTAGCCGGCCAGGAGGAAAAAGGTGGTGGGAAAGGCGGCCATATAGAGCACCGCCCGCCGACTGGCTGCATGGCCCAGGTGCCTGACGGCCAGATGGTGCAGCAGCACCAGTGCCCCCAGGCAAGCGGCGTTGGAGATGATCAGCGCCGCCAGGAGGTGCCTGCCTCCCAGCAACATTCCCAGCCAGCGCACCAGCAGGGGGTAGAGGGGAAAGAAGGCAGCATCGGCGCGGGCCTGGTATCCCCGCTGGGCGATGCGCAGGTACCAGAGAGTGTCCCATCGCTGCCAGGGGCCCAGGATGGGGTCGGCGGCCGGCGGCATGCCCATGTAGTACGGCTCCATTTGGCTCACATCAGGAGGAAACCACCAGGTGACTAGGACCGCCCAGGCGGTCATCATCCCCCGCAAGGCCAGGAAGACCTTCACGGGGTACATCACTTCGCCTCCGGGTTTCGGTACACAGCGAACTCCCCGAAGCGGGCGGCCAGGGGCCATTGTTGGATCTCTTGCAGCATATCGGCCACCTCGGGCATGGTCTGCGAAGCCCATCCCCGCCATAGGTCGTCCACCACCACGAAGCGGGCCTTCCGGTACCAGGGGTCGTAGACCCAGCGGGAGCGGGGGAGGTCCCCGGGGAAGTGCTCGGTGGCCACCCCTCGGGAGGCCAGGGACTGCTGGAAGTCGGCCACCCAGGCGTGCATCAACCAGGCGATGTGGGGGGAGGCCAGCACTAGATCATCTGAGTCGGTGTGGGCGTTCACGTAGGCCGCCGCCTGCCGAGCATCCTGGGGCTCTTGCACCACCGTCCCCCCCAAGCGGGTGGGGAAGCCAATGTGGGCCCGATGCACGTCCCAGTAGGCGCTGATGAGCAGGGGGGAGAGCAGGCAGAAAAAGACCGTCACAGCGGTAAGGGTAGTGGTCAAGCGGGGCCAGGGGAGATGCTGCAGGTCCTCCTGCAGGCGAGGGAGAAGCCAGGGGAGGCCCCGGGCCAAGAGCACGGCCATTCCCAGGGCCACCAGGGGGAGAAGGCCCAGGGCCCGGTAGAAGCCCAGGTGGCTGAGGGCCTCCACCCGCAGCACCCAGAAGAGGCTGAAGAAAGTGGTGGCCAGAAGCATCCCCCGAGCTCGCCGGCGGGGGATGAGGAAGAGACCTGCCAGGCCCAGAGGATGCCAGAAGTCCCACTCCCAGAAGGAGAAGTAGTGGACGGTAACGGCCGCCAGTTGCAGGGGCAGGGACCGCCGAGCGCGGCCCAGGGTGAAGGCAATATCGTACAGGAAAGCCTCTGGGGCGGAAAGCAGCATGACCAGGGCGTAGGCCGACAGGGGCAGGGAGGCCAGGAGCAGGACCGTCCGCAGCCCGCGCCAACGGTGCTTGAGGGCCAGGGCCGCCGCCACCACCGCCAGCAGAGGGGCGGCCACCAGGCTGGTGCCCAGGGCCAGGCCCGAGGAGAGGCCCGCCAGGGCCACCCATCGGGTGCCCTCACCCTGCAGGCTGCGGTGCAGGGCGTATAGGACCAGAAGGTACAGGGGCTGGAGGAGGTTGTAAGAGAAGCCGAAGCGGTTGTAAAGGACGGCGTTGGGGTAGAGGGCGAAGAGTCCCGCCGCCAGCAGGCCCACCCCCTCACCTATCATCTCTCGACCCACCAGATACAGCAGAGGCAAGGCGAGAACCCCACTGAGGGCGGCGGGGAGGCGCACAGCCAGGATGTCCCGGCCCAGGAGGCGCACCAGGCCCGCGGCCAGCAGGTGAAAAAGGGGCAGGTGCCCGGTGATGAAAGTGGCGCCGCCGATGGCGTAGTATTGCCCGCGCCCGTAGGCCAAATGAGCGGCCATCTCCAGGTCGCTCCCCTCGTCGGAGTACCACCCCGGGTTGTCCCTCAGGTTGACCAGGCGTACGTAGGCCCCAAAAGCCACAATCATCATCAGGAGGGCCCTGATCAACCAGGGCCGCAGTTCAGGCCTGATGCCCATCCCTTTCCTCCTCCAGGAAAAAGCCCACAGCCAGGCAGGCCAGGATAAACCCCAGGTAGTTGTCGTTGAAGGCTCGGGAGGTGAAACCCACGACTAAGAGCAGCAGGGCGAAGTGGGTCCACACTTGGGCTAGGCTGTACCTCTGCCACTGCCTGACTAGCAGCAGGGCCAGGGTGGGAAGCCCTGCCGCCAACTGCAGGGCCCAGAAGGGGAAGGGGGCCTGGTTGGAGGGGATCACCCCCAGCCGCAGCAGCAGGTGGGAGAGGCCCCAGCCTCGCACTGTGTACAGGGTAGCCTGGTAGCGCAGGGTGTCCTGCAAGAAATCATGCGGGCTCCACAGCAGGAAGGGGAGAACCAGCACCGCCGCTGCCAGGAGCAAAGGGCCCAGAGCGGGACGGAGGCGCTCCCAGGTGCCCTGCCATGGGGCTCGCCGCCGCAGCAGATGAGCCAGGTAGAAGGGGAGGAAGAGCCAGGCCGTCTGCTTGGTGGCGCAAGCGATCCCCAGGGCCAGGGCCGAGGAGCGCAGGCGGCCTCGCCCGAGCAGATAGGTGGAGAGGAGCAGCCAGAAGAGAATGAACACATCGTTCCGCCCCTCCATGAGGAAGGGCACCATCAGGGGATTGAGGGCCAGGAAGGCCGCCAGGGACAGCTTACCCTCCCGGCGGCGGGGGAGCCGCAGGGCCAGCCACAGGCTTCCCAGGAACAGCATGAGGTAGACCAGGCGCTGGTCGTACCAGCCCAGGGCCGCCTGGCTGGCTAGGTAGAAGGGCACGGAGAACAGGAACAGGAAGGGTAGGTAGATGGCGTGCTCCAGGGCCGGGTTGCGGGTTACCTCTCCCTCCTGGAAGGGCCAGTCGGCCATGGGAGTATCCCGATAGCTGGCGGTGTAGGGGTTCTTCCCCGCCACCAGGAGCTTGGCCGCCTCCTCGGTCTGGATGGCTCCGTCATGCATGTACAGGTGGGCCCCCTGGGTGCGCCGCAGGGCCATGGCCAGGGTGGTGGGAAGAATCACCACCAGGACGACTAAGAGGAGCAGCAGGAACACCTTGCCCAGGAAGACCCGCCGGGGAAATCTCTCCCGCAGCAGGTCCAAGGCGGCGTAAGCCAGCAGCAGGGTTATCAGGGGGCCCTGGAAGGCGGGTTGAGACAGGAAGCCGCTCACCTTGGCCATGAGAAAGGAGTTGCTGGCCTCGGAATAGGGCGTCAGGAGTCCCAGAAAGGCGATCCACAGACGGGCGCCGACCAGGAAGAAGACCAGCAGAGCATCCAGAGACACGTTAATCCTCCATCTGGTACAGGGAAACCTGTACTGGTGGGCCGTAGTCGCAGCATTGATTGGGCTGACCTTCATTATCGCGCGAGTACATATAGATACACCTGTATCCCACCCACGTCGGTGTGGAGCAGTAGGGGATAGCGCTGGTCAAACCAGGCTTTGACCCCCAACTGATGCTCCACACTGTGGTCCAACATCACTACCAACCAGGCTCGCTTATGGCCGGACAGAACCTGTTCGGGCTGCTGTGGCTTTCCCCCCAGGGCATGGACGATGGCCTGAGAGGGAAGGTTGCTGCGGACCGAGTGCGGATCGTCGGGCAGGAGGTATTGTTCCAGAGACGGCTGGTAGTAGATAGCAGGCAGGTGTGATCCATCGCTGGTGTGCAGCACCACGTCCCCGGCCCGATAGCTGGCTGCTACATAGCTGGCCACATCCCGGTTGGGCAGTTTCCAGAAAGCGGAGTTGAAGTAGTAGTTGCCGAGGGAAAGAGCTGCCAGAAGGGTCACGGCCAGGCCCAACCCCACTAGCAGTCGCTTTTCCCTGGCCTCAACCACTCCCCAGGCCAACAGGATGTAGAGGCCCGGTGCGGTGAAAAGGAGGGCCCGATCCAGGTATATGGGCCGCATGAGGGAGATAAAGTAGGTCGCAGTAGGGGAAAGGAAGAGAAACAGTAGGACGAAGGTTATTGATTCTCTCATTCTTCCTTTCGACCGCAAGACTCTACGGGCCTTATTTAAGATTATAGCAAAGAACCCTAACGAAAGGAAGAGGGAAAATGGTACTATTGGTACAACCAGCCTGGGCCAGGCCTCAGCGGGCTGGAACAGGCGTAGGAAAGTGGGGGGCAGCTCCAGGTTGGGGAGACTATAGCTCACCATAAAGAGGTAAAGGGTGGCGAAGAGGGCCACCAGGGTCGGTCGTTCAATCCAATAGGAGCCGGCTACAGCCCCAGCCTGGTGCAGGAAAACGTTCAGCCAGGGGAGAAAAAGGATCAGCACAGCCAGGGCGGCGGTGATGAGTGGTTTCAGAAGGTGGTTGTACCTCCGCCAAAAGATCAAGACGAAGGAGCCATAGACCAGGAGGAGGAACAGGGCAAAGTAGTCGGTGTACAGGCTCAAGGCACTGCAGGCTACTAGACCCAACAGGTCGCGCCGCTGACCGGAGCGGACCACCCTCAGGAAGAAGAGGGTGGCCAGCTCGGTCAGCAGCAGGAAGAGGGTGTACATGCGGGCCTCCTGGGCGTAGACGATCTGGAAGGGGGCGATGGCCATGAATAAGGCACTCAGGAGGCCAATCTGCTGTGCGAGGTCCTTGTAAACAGGTCGGCTCTCAAAGATAGCCTGTGCCAGAGCAAAAGTGACGGGGATAGCGGCCACGCCGGCCAGGGCAGAGAGGAGACGGATGACAGCCTCACTTCGACCCAACAGCAGCCAGGCGTGTAGCAGGAGATAGTAGAGGGGAGGGTGAACGTCCTGGGCTGTGGTCAGAAGGATGGACGACCAGTCTTTGGCTGCCAGAAGGGCGCTGAGGGCCTCATCGTGCCAAAAGGACTGAGCACCGAGGTGGAAGAGGCGGAGCACCAGACCAAGAAAGGTGATGCCGGCCAAAAGGGTGTGATGGCTGCCGTGCCAGAAGGTGGCGACGGACCTCCTTTTTTCGCTGTCTTGAACCCCAGTGGATACTCTTTCCATAACTCCCACGCCTGTTCACTTACTCCAGGCGTTGCTTTATGGAGTAGCTCCTCGAGGCTGGGGCTGAGAGGCTGGCCAACATCTCAGCCAGCAGGCCAAAGGAGAGGAATTGGACCCCCACGATGACCAGCAACACACCCAGCATCAACAAGGGTCTATTCCCTATCGGTCTCTCTCCCATGAACCACAGCACGGTAAGGTACCCGTTGACCAGTACCCCGGCCAGGAAACAGAGGATCCCCAGCCAGCCGAAGAGGTGCAGCGGTCTCCGCGTGTACTGGGTCAGGAATACGACCGTGAGGAGATCAAAGAAGCTCCGGTAGAAACGGGCCGGTCCGTACTTGGAACGGCCAAAGGGGCGAGCCCGGTGTTGAATCTTCAACTCCTCAACCCGGTATCCCTTCCAGTGGGCCAGGACAGGGATGTAGCGATGTAACTCTCCGTAGATGTTGATGTCGTTGAGGACTTCGTGGCGGTAGGCTTTGAAACCGCAGTTAAGGTCGTGGAGGCGGATACCGGTCACGAGACCGGTTACCCGGTTGAATACTCTGGAGGGGAGGGTCTTGGAGAGGGGATCCAGGCGCGGATATTTCCAGCCCGACACCAGGTCAAATCCCTCCTCCAGCTTGGCCAGGAAGCGAGGTATCTCCCCCGGTTCATCTTGCAGGTCGGCGTCCATAGTGATGATGATCTCTCCACGAGCCTCATCGAAGCCGGCGGCCAGGGCCTCTGCCTTGCCGAAGTTCCTCCTGAACTGGATGGCCTTCACATGGCGGTCGCGTTCGTGTAGCTCCTTGATCACCTCGAAGGAGCCATCGGTGCTGCCATCGTCAACGAAGATGATTTCGTAGTTCATGTCCAGAGTTGGCAGGACCTCATTCAGCTCCTGGTAGAGAGGGTAGATACTTTCCACCTCATTCAGGAGGGGGATCACCACCGAAAGGTCGAGTTTTGTCATCTGGCCTTGGTCCTTAAGTCGATTATGACTTTACTCGCTTTGGAATTCCTTCTGTTGGGCTTCACCGAAGCCGGCCATCATCCGCCGTCACATCTCCGCTAGGTCGCACCCGCCTTCTCCCATCTGGGCCATCATATTCCGCATCATCCCCGACATCATCTGAGACATCATCTTGGGAATAGCTTTTGTAGCCAGAGCCACGACGAGCCCGCCCCCAATGGCACCGAGAAGAGCGGCAAGTACATATCCTCTGCTGTGAGAGCCTGTGTTAGCCATCTTTGTTGCTCCTTTCGCCAACCAAGGGCAATGAGCAGATAAAATCACCTACCTGACAACCTGCTTCCAATACATCTTCTTCTAGTTTTGCCTCTGACGGAAACTTCATCTTGACTTCCCACTCATTGATATAGAAGTGACCCTCGTAAGGTGCAAGCACATTCACCAGTTCAGACAATCGTTCGAGCAGCCCACTACTGCGGATAGTTGGTATGCTCTCTCTTTTGGCAGTGTACCTAATGGTCTGATAAGCCTTCTCTGCCTCCGGCACATGATACTCATGCCATTTCTTGAACAAAGGCTGACTGATGACGCGCTCCCAAATTCTGGTATCGGAAGTTACATAGAAACTTGCTTCACATGGTGTCGTAAATCGGATGCGAAGAACGATGTCCTCTTCGTCACCTTCGGTACCCAGAAGTACTTCATGCCCATCGTATGTACCTTGAACCGTCCTGAATCCTCCCAAAACGCCGCCCCAATAGCGAGGTATATTAGTAGAGATTCTCAGGTTTTGGATAAGGATTTTAAGGTGGCGGAGATTTCGGAAATTGACATAAACAGCTCCGCTCACAATAAAGATTAGCATCGCTCCCAGAATAAGCAATGAGGTCTGTGCTGACATTTTGAACTCCAGGCTGTTCCGCAGTGGGGCGAATTTCGGGCCTAAAACAGTGGAAGCTGCCCTACAGGTTCTGCTGAAATACGCCTTCTACGACTTCGTCCAATTCATCGAGCAGGGCTGGGGCTGTATTCTGTTACCTGGTCTGCTGGTGGAGTCTGAGAGACAGATTAGCCAACCACAGGTGACGTTCGTTGTTGGGGTTAAATACGGGCAACCCTAATTGGACTCTCGTCATCCATCCACCAACGCTGTCCCGCATCGGCTGCAGAACCGGGAACCTTGGGGCAGGACAAATCCACATTTGTGGCAGTCCACTGGCTGCACTTCCGCCAGGCCCCCTCCGCAAGCTGAGCACTTCCCCTCCCCGACGGGGTTACCCACCCCGCAGTAGGGGCAGGCCACCACCAGGTGTTTCTCGGCCAGCCCCAGCCTGGCGCCGACGCTGTCACAGTAATGCTCGACAGCATCCCACACCTGGTCATCCAGCGTCAGTTTTCCCACGTCCCGGGCGATGTCGTCAATGCGCCACAGGAGCGAGCGGGGGTTGATCAGCGCCCCTAGCCCGGTGATGGCCAGGCTGGCTGCCGCGTCCAGCCAACGCTGCTCTCCCACGGTCACGCGCACCCCATCCTGGACCGGGGCAATACCGATGCTGAGCGCCGAGCGCGCCGCGCCCCACCCCCGCTCGCGGGTGGCGATCTGTACCATCAGGTGGCCATCTTGCCCTGTCACCTTCTGTGCCATCAGATCGCCGTGGTCGAAGTGGGCTATCAGTGCGTCGGCCAACCCCTCGGGGTCAATGTCTCCTCGATATGTTCGTTGTTCCATACTATCACTTCACTCCCTTCACGGTCAAGTTAAGTTCAGCCATTTCGGCTAACTTGTTGAATAGCGCAATGCTCATTCCACGATCTGTGCAAATATCAAGATGAACCCGAAAGGGTCCCGGATAGCAAACTCACGCATTCCATACCACTGGTCTGTTGGTTCCATGATGATTGTGACCTTGCCTTTGACCCGCTCATACAGACTGTTGGCGTGTTTGACGTAGATATAAGCAATGAAGTTGGCAGGTATTTCTGAGACTGTAACCCCATCGGAATACCACTTCTGGGCTGCTCCCTTCTGTGAGAACATGATCTCGATATCGCCGAGCAGAAGAGAAACCCATTCAAAGGGAGGAGTTTTGGGTAGACTGTGTCGAAGTTCTGTTCCCAGTGTGTTCCCATACCAGGCTACAGCCTTGTCCACATTTTCCACAAGAAACATTGGAGTCACTTTGTGGTACATAGAACGACCTCAACTCTCCTGCTTTACCCGTTTCGCCCAACGTGTTGTGCGTTGCGAAGTGCCGAGGGCATTCGGCTTTAGCTCGCAGCGCAAATGCGCCTGTTATGCGCCGTTGGTTGCCTCTTATCGGCCCTCTACTGCTCCAGGATTTTCTCCCGCACCCAGGCATTGACAAGCGCCTCGGGTGAGGTTTGTCTTGCCCTAGCGATTGCCATCAGTTTGTCGGCAAGGTCAGCATCAAGGGCAATTAGATGCACCTTTCGCCTGATGTTCACTTCGAAATCGACTTCCGGCATTTGATCCAGGTATTCGCCCAAATCGTGGCTGTCAAAGAACTCCACCAGTTCATCGCTCGCGTGCTAGACATTGAGGCGGAATAAGGTGCGAATGTCGCCAACCCGGAGATAGCCGAAGTTCC
>JBHIDP010000072.1:0-11995 GCA_046760185.1 Anaerolineae bacterium | reverse complement strand
CCCCCGGCCCTTCACCACTTGGAGCCTCCGGCCTTGGACGACGGCGCCGCCGTCCAGCTACCTTCAGGCGAATACGCGACCGGCGCAAAGCCCCTTCGAGACGGCTCAGATCCTCGCGAGGAGGACCTTCGGCCAGGAGTTTCTCCGCTCTCTGCCGAGCCGCCTCAGCCCGTTCCACATCAATCTCGTCAGCACGTTCCGCCGTATCGGCCAAGACGACCACCCTGTCTGGACGTACTTCCATGAAACCACCACCGATGGCGAAGTGCTCAACCTGGTCTCCCTTGCGAATGCGCAATTCACCTACCTGGAGTGCAGTCATCAGTGGAGTGTGACGGGGCAAAATGCCCAGCTCCCCCTCAATGCCCGGGGCCGTGACCATGTCCACCTCGTCAGAGTAGACCAGCCGTTCAGCGGTGACGATGTCTAATAGAAGTTTGGCCATGTTCCCTAATCCATGCTCCCTCTCTCGTGCCGCTCAAACACCTCATCAATGGTGCCAGCCATATAGAAGTACTGCTCAGGGATATCGTCGCCAGCCCCCTCTAGGATGGCTTTGAAGCCGCGTATCGTCTCGCGGATGGGGACATAGCGTCCTTTCCGGCCGGTGAACGCTTCGGCCACCATCATCGGCTGGGACAGGAAACGTTGGATCTTGCGCGCCCGGGCCACGGTCAACTTATCCTCCTCACTAAGCTCCTCCACCCCCAGGATGGCAATGACATCAGACAGGCTCTTGTAGCGCTGTAAAACCCGCTGCACCTCGCGCGCCACCTGGTAGTGCTCCTCGCCCACTACCCGCGGGTCCAGGATGCGGGAGGTCGAAGCCAGGGGATCAACCGCCGGGTAGAGGCCCTGCTCGGCGATGGACCGCTCCAAGGCGATGGTGGCATCGAGGTGGGCAAAAGTGGCCACCGGCGCCGGGTCGGAGTAATCGTCAGCAGGGACATAGATGGCTTGCAAACTGGTGATAGAGCCTCGCTTGGTAGATGTAATCCGTTCCTGCAGCTCTCCCATCTCCGTGCCCAAAGTGGGCTGGTAGCCCACGGCACTGGGCATGCGCCCCAGAAGAGCTGACACCTCGGAACCAGACATCACGAAGCGGTAGATGTTGTCAATGAAAAGGAGAACGTCCATCCCCTGATCGCGGAAGTACTCTGCCATGGTCAAGCCCGACAGGCCCACGCGCAGACGAACTCCTGGCGGCTCGTTCATCTGGCCGAAGATCAAGGCCACACTGTTCAGCACCCCAGACTCTTGCAACTCCAGCCAAAGGTCATTTCCTTCACGGCTGCGCTCACCAATGCCACAGAAGACGGAAACCCCCTGGTGCTCAGTGGCGATGGTGCGGATCAATTCCATGATGATAACCGTCTTCCCCACGCCAGCTCCGCCGAAGACACCGGTCTTCCCCCCCTTGGTAAAGGGAGCGATGAGATCTATGACTTTGAGTCCTGTCTCGAAGACCTCAGCCTCAGTCGTCTGGTCCTCGAAGGGTGGAGGTGGACGGTGGATGGGATAGTACAGCTCGGCTTCCACAGGTCCCAGGCGGTCAATGGGCTCGCCCAGAACGTTGAAGAGCCGGCCCAGGGTGCACTCCCCCACAGGTACAGTTATAGGCGCTCCAGTGTCTATCGCTTCCATACCACGGCTGAGCCCGTCAGTGGTATCCATGGATACACAACGCACCCAGTTGTTGCCCAGGTGCTGTTGCACCTCGACAACCAACTTGCCACCGTCGCGTGGAATCTCGACGGCATGGTAGATTTCGGGAACCTCCTCCACCGGAAATTCCACATCCACCACAGCCCCCATGACCTGTACAACTTTGCCCTTCGTGCCTTTAGCCATAACCTCCTCCTGTACTCGTGCAATAATAACTCCCCGCTTTTGATCCCATTCGCAAGGGCAAAGTCCCGATTAATCGGGGCAAAGTCAGGACACAACTTGTACTGAGCCTGACGAAGTATAGGGATATTATTTCTGCACGAGTGCCTAACGAAATACTGGCTCCATCAACTAATGAACACATCCTCCCTCTCTAGATCGAGTCTGAGCTTCCAGTTATACGGCCGCGGCCCGAGCCTTGGCCAGGGCCTCAGCGCCACCAGCGATGTCCATCATCTCCTTGGTAATAGACTCTTGGCGAGCCTTGTTGTAGGTCAGGGTGAGGTCTTCAATAAGCTCCACAGCGTTGTCACTGGCATTACGCATGGCCACCATACGTGCTGAGTGCTCGCTGGCCAGCGCCTCAAGGACCGCTTGATAAACCTGCAACTGGGTGAAGCGAGGTAGCACCGCCCCCAGGATTGTAGCCGGATCAGGCTCAAAGGTGTAGCCCCGAGCCACGTAGGTTACCTCCTCAGCCGGTACGATAGGGATCAACCGCCGCACCACCGGCACCTGTCTCAAGACATTTTCAAAGTCAGTGTAGCAGAGATAGATTTCATCAAAAGTGCCGTTCAGAAAGTCATCGAGCACCAGACGGGCGATGGGGCTTATGTCGAGTATTGTCGGTGGATCGGGAAGGTCGGCGAAGGTGGCGTGGATCGTCTGACCATGGCGGGCCATGAAATTCCGCCCCTTACGTCCCACAGTAATCAACTCCACCGCTGCACCCTGCTCGCGCATAAAGGAGATGGCCAGGCGGATGATGTTGCCGGGCAAACCACCACACAGCCCCCGGTCAGGGGTAATCAGCACCAGGCCAATCTTCTCCACCTTCTCCCGTTCTGTAAGGAGAGGGTGGATCTTCTCCCCTCTGGCATACTGACTGGCCAAGAAGCTCAGAACCTCCCAGGCCTTCTGGGCATAGGGGCGGCTGGATAAAGTCATCTGCTCAGCTCGACGCATCTTGGCGGCCGAGACCGCCTCCATGGCCCGAGTGACCTGTGATATGTTCCTGACGCTATTTATACGGTGCCTGATCTCGCGAATGGTAGCCAATCCACTACCTCACGACCTTACACGCAGTTCGGTCTCTTCAGATGCTCTAAGACCCGTCCACGGGTCGTCTTCGGAAAGAGATGTTGCGATCACACCGTGCGCTTTGCCCGCCAAATCGCCCGAGGACGGGCTCTGGAGCTTACAAAAGGCATGGCTAGACTGCGTGTAAACAACAGAGGTGAAATACTTCTCCCCTAATCCCTAATACGCTCCCGTCTCCTTGAACTCCTGAATGGCTGCTGCCAGTGCCTCTTTGGTCTCATCGCTCAGGGCCTTGTCCTTGGCAATGGCCTGACCGATCTCCGGGTGCCGGGTAGCCATGAAGCGATGGAAAGCGTTTTCAAAATCCTTGACTTTCTCCAGGGGCACATCGTCCAGATGGCCGTTTGTGCCAGCGTAGATAATCATCACCTGCTGTTCCAAAGGCATAGGCACATACTGCGGCTGCTTCAGAACCTCGGTGAGGCGTTGCCCCCGTTCCAGTTGATCTCTGGTAGCCTTATCCAGCTCAGAGCCGAACTGAGCGAAGGCCGCCAGTTCCCGGAACTGGGCCAGGTCGAGACGCAGGCGGCCAGCCACCTGTTTCATGGCCTTTGTCTGGGCCGCACCACCTACCCGAGAGACGGAGAGGCCCACATTGACGGCCGGGCGAATACCGGAGTAGAAGAGCTCGGATTCCAGGTAGATCTGACCGTCAGTGATGGAGATTACATTGGTGGGGATATAGGTGGTGATGTCACCCAACTGGGTCTCAATGATGGGCAAAGCAGTAAGAGAGCCACCACCAAAATCGGCGCTCATCTTGGCTGCACGTTCCAGAAGACGCGAATGAAGGTAGAAGACGTCACCTGGGTAGGCCTCGCGGCCAGGAGGTCGTCGCAGCAGCAGCGACACCTGACGGTAGGCCCAGGCGTGCTTGGAAAGGTCATCGTAGATGATGAGGGCATCCTTACCCTGCTCCATAAACTCCTCACCCATGGCACAGCCGGCGTAGGGGGCAATGTACTGCAAGGTAGCTGGTTCAGAAGCTGAGGCTACGACCACCACTGTGTGTTCCATGGCTCCATAGCGCTCCAGCGTGGCCACCACATTGGCAATGTTGGCCAACTTCTGTCCGATGGCTACGTAGATACAGAGTAAGTCACCACCCTTCTGGTTTATGATCGTGTCAATGGCCAAAGCACTCTTACCTGTCTGACGGTCACCGATAACCAGTTCCCGCTGCCCACGGCCGATGGGGATCATGGAGTCAATAGCCTTGAGGCCGGTCTGAACCGGGGTATCCACCGGCTTGCGGGTGGTTACATTGGGTGCCACCCGCTCAATGGGACGGTACCGCTCGGTCTGGATAGGACCCTTACCATCAACAGGCTGGCCCACAGCATTGACCACCCGGCCAATGAGGGCATCCCCCACAGGCACCGAGATAATCCGTCCCGTGCTATAGACCAGATCTCCCTCCTCGATCTCGGTGTAGTCCCCCATGATGATAACACCCACATTGCCCTTCTCAAGGTTGAAGGCGATGCCCAGCACACCTCCGGGAAACTCCACCAACTCGCTGGCCATGACATTGGGCAAGCCGTTGACACGGGCGATGCCGTCGCCAATCTCTATTACCTCGCCCACTTCGACAGGCCGTACGGTCACTTCAAAGGCTTCGATCTGCTGCCGCAGAAAGCCTGCAACATCTTCTAGTGCCAAATCTTCAACTCGTTCTGCCATCGTCCCTCCCACTCCACAATGTTAACCTACCTTCCTAGCCGTCTATCCTCCCGCAGGTTACAGCGAAGCTTTTGGCCACAAGAGGTTTCCCAGGACCTAGGGGGGACCTCAGACACTCCTCAAACCTGCGGAAGGATTCAACATGGTCGAGTTAGCGACCCACCAATTGCTCTCGTAGCGCTTCCAGCTTCCCAGCCACACTGCCATCAATGACCTGGTCGCCGATTTTCACCCTCACGCCGCCGATAAGGGATTCATCAATCCTGAAGCGGAATTCCAGATCATCGCTGAAACGCTTCGCCAGCTTCTGTTTTAGAGTCGCCTTTTCCTTTACGGTCAGAGGTACAGCACTCCGCACCTCGACCACTTTGCCATCGTTCACTACAGCTCCTCCGCCAGGAAGTCTTTCACCAACCGACGATGACCGTCCTCATCGAGGGAGCGACCGATCACCTTGGAGGCTGCCAGTATAGCCAGGTCTGCGACCTGATCCCTCATGCCCTCCAGGACCTGCCGCCGGTGGAATTCCACCTCCGCTTCCGCCTGCTCCCGCAAGCGACGCGCATCGGCACGGGCCTCCTCCAAGATCGCATCCCTGGCCTTCTGGGCCTCCTCCTCGGCGCGGGCCACGATAGCTTCTGCCTCCTTGCGGGCTTGCTCGATCCGCTTCTGATACTCCTCCTCAGCTTCGGCTGCCTTACGACGCGCCTCCTCTGCCTCCTCCATGCTGGTTCTAATCCGCTCACGGCGCTCGTCTAACATCTTCAGCACCGGCTTGTAAAGAAAGCGCTGTAGGATGAAAAGTATAAGAAGGAAATTAATGATCTGTGAAATCAGATATCCAGTATTGATGCCCAATTTGTCCAAGATCAAGCCTCCTTTCCGTGAGCTACAACCTCTAGAGCCACCTCAAGAGAGTCAACACAGCCCGCCGGAGCGACTAAAGTCGTCACTACCAGTGTTCGTAGTGGCGACTTCAGCCGCCTCAGAGCGACTAAAGTCGTCACTACCGGCAGCTCAAACAAACTTCAAAATGAGGGCGACCACCAGGGCGTAGATAGCCACCGCCTCAGCGAAGGCGATACCCAGGATCATGTTGGTCAAAACGGTCGGTGCCGTTTCAGGATTACGTCCGATGGCGTTCATGGCCCCGGACACCAGCAGGCCAATGCCGATGCCGGGCCCAATAGCACCCAGCCCAATGGCCAGACCAGCACCTATCAGCTTTGCCGCTTCTAGTTCGAGCATCCTATCCTTGTGCCTCCTTTCATCCTTGTGGATTCGTCTAGTGACCCTCTTCGTGATGGAGGGTAGCCATGTGCAGGAAAACCATAGTCAGCATGGCGAACACTAGGGCCTGCACAAAGCCAACGAATATCTCCAAACCGTAGAAGATGGCCGGAAATACATACGGGATGAGAAAAGCGATGACAAACAGAAGTACCTGCCCAGCAAAAATATTGCCGAAAAGTCGGAAGGAGAAGGAGATGACCTTGGCGATCTCGCTGACGAACTCCAAAACCCCCACTGCCGATTCAATGCCCTTCAGGTTAAAGAACTTCCGTACGTACCCCAACCCCAGGGTTCGCAGGCCAACGGCCTGTACCGTGAACTGGGCGATGAGGGCCAATGCGAGGGTAAAGTTCAAGTCTGTAGCTGCGGCCCGCACGAAGGGCACCACGATATACCCCTTACCATGCTCTGCCTCTTCCGCGGTCAGCAGACCGATCCCACCTATCCACTTCACCACATATCCCTTCGCCTCTTCTCCATGGGGATGCGCCAGAGGTCCGATGCTATCCACGCCAGGGATAAGTTCCATCCAGTTGGCCACCAAAACCAACAGGAAGATGGTCATTATCAGGGGAAAGAACTGACGGGCCCGTTCGCCAACAGTCTGCTCCACAAGCTCATAGAAGCGCTCAACGATCATCTCCATCAGATTCTGGACACCCGAGGGGACGATTTCCATCTTCCTGGTAGCAGCGATGGAAAGAGCAATGAGGATGAGCATGGCCAGCCAGGTAGCAATAAGGGTATTGGTGAACTGGAAGCCCAGGATACCGATGGGCAGCTTCTCTGCCGGCAACTGGATAGCGGGGAGCACGACCGGCACCACCTGTGACAGGCGGCATAGCAAGAGAACTGCCCCGGCGACTACAAGTATGGTTACACCTTTCCTCATTCTTCCGAACCCTCCCTGTGATCTTCCGACAAATCCACACTCTCTGCCAGCACCGCCTGAACCATACGATAGACTCCCAGCCCTCCTACCGCCACTCCTAGGAAGACAAATACCAAGGTGGTTAAGGGAGCCGTTCCCAGCCTCTTGTCAACCCATAGGCCGGCGAAAAGGCACAGGAGGATTGATACCACCATGGTCAGACCGACCTGACCAACCAGGGTCCATGCTCGAATATGAGAACCCCTCACCGTCTACGTCAACCCTCATATTGACAGAAAGGTGGTGGCCGCGGCTTGAATCCACTGGATGACAGGCATGGGGTAGACGCCCAGAAGAATCACACCGACCACCCCAATAAACAAGGCCCCATTGAGCGCCCAGGAACTGGGAACCGGTTCTTCCGTGGTCGGACGCTTGATGTACATGGCTTTGATTACGTTCAAATAGTAGTAGAGAGAGACGATGCTGTTCATGACACCCAGTGCCACCAGCCACACAAACCCCCGTTCCATGACAGCGGCGAAGAGGAAGAACTTGCCCACAAAGCCAGCCAACGGAGGAATACCGGCCAATGAGAGAAGGAAGAGAACCATAGCCATTGCCAATCCGGGAGACCTCTCGCTGAAACCGGCGTAGTCATCTATGTTGTCACTACCCAACCAGTTGGAATAGATGATGACTATAACAAAGGCACCAAGGTTGGTGAAGGTATAGATTATCAGATAGAAGAGGGCTGATGCCACCCCTAACGAGGAAGCAGCCACTACCCCCAGCAGGATGTAGCCAGCCTGAGCGATGCTGGAGTAGGCTAACATGCGCTTGATGTTCTTCTGGGGGATAGCCACCAGGTTGCCCAAAGTCATGGTTATGGCTGCAATGCCGGCCAGGAGGGCCATCCAATCAACCTGGAAATAGGGCAGGGCCGTCAGGAAAACGCGGAGAAGTATGGCGAAACCAGCCACCTTTGGCCCAACCGAGATGAAAGCTGTGACCGGGGTCGGCGCTCCTTCGTAGGCATCTGGCGCCCATTGATGGAAAGGCACGACCGATATTTTGAAACCAAACCCCGCCACCAGGAAAACCAGTATGATGAGCCCCAGCAAACGGGCTGGTATCAAGCCCACCGGGAAATTGGCAAAGTAAGCAGCGATGTCAGCCAGATTTGTGGAGCCGGTCAGGCCGTACAGAAGTGACATGCCATACAGCATCACGGCCGAGATGATGGCCCCGTAGAGGAAGTACTTGATTGACGCTTCGTTTGAAAGGGGGTCGTCGCGAAGGTAGCCAACCAGGATATAGGAGGCGATGCTCAGAAACTCGATGGCCAGATAGATCATGATCAGGTCCGTGGCGCTGGCCATGAGGGCCATGGCCAAGGCCGCAAAGAGGAGCAAGCTGTAGAACTCAGCACCCAAACTCCTGAAGGCCAAAGCACCAGACGCGGCTGACCCCGATTGAGGGTTCATAGTCCCCCTGCCTCCCGCAACATAGTCAAAAGCAGAAAGAGTGACCAGGGCCGTAGCCAGGAAAGCCACCAGTTTGAGCAAAGTGGAGAAGAGATCAATGGTGTAGGTCCCAAAAAGCAAAAGCTGATTGGCGCCCCAAAGTCCAGCCGTGGCCAACAGAGCCGAACCCAGACCGACCAGACTGAGATAGATCGGCCAGTCCTTCTTCTCTTTCTGAACCAGATCAACTGCCAGTATCAGTAAAGCGAAAACGACCAGGATCAGTTCGGGTGCCAACCAGACAACAGATTCAGCGATGGAAGCCAATTTCGTGACCCCCTACGGCTAGAAGACGGCAGACGCCAGCCTGGCTACTACCGGAGTGACGCCAGTATGGATGAGATTGACCATGAAGGTAGGGTAGATGCCCACGATGAAGAGAAATGCCACCAGAATAGCCAGCGCCGCCTTTTCCAGAGGATAGGCACTGGGCAATTCCGCGTACTCCTCCTTCAGTGGTCCCAAGAAGACCATGCGCACCACGCGCATGATATAGGCCGCTGTAATCACAACGCCGAAGACAGCCAGAAAGGCGATCAGCGGATACGAACGCCAGGTACCAGCCAGGACCTGGAACTCAGCCGGGAACCCGCTCAAGCCGGGCATACCCATTGAGGTGAAACCGCCGACCATGAAAGCCAGGGCCGTGACCGGCATCACTCGAATCAGACCACCAAGGTCGGGCATATGCCGGGTATGCGCCCGGCGGTAGACCAGACCGACTACGGCAAAGAAAAGGGCGGTCATGATACCGTGAGAGAACATCTGCAGGACCGAACCGGTCAGCCCGACAGTGTTCATGGCGGCGAACCCCATGCTGACCAGGCCCATGTGACTCACGCTGGAGTAACCGATGACAAATTTGAAATCGGTCTGAGCCATAGCCACCATGGCCCCATAGACCACGTTAACCACGGTCAATAGGACCAGCCAGGGGAGCCACTCCTGGGCCCCTTGGGGCAGGATGTTAACCCCTACCCGCAGGGCGCTGTAGGCACCCAACTTCATCAAGACCCCAGCGTGAAGCATGCTCACCGCCGTAGGTGCCGCTACGTGGCCGTCGGGCGACCAGGTGTGGAAGGGCCACAGACCGGCCAGGACCCCAAAACCAACGAAGATCGGCAGGAAAAACACTCGCTGGAAGAGGGGATCGTACTGCGCCTTGGACAGAGCCATCAAGTCAAAGGTACCCAAGCCAGCGGCAAAATAGATGGCCAGAGCCCCTACCAGGGAGAAAGCGCTGCCCACAAGGAGGTAGAGGGTCAGCTTCATGGCTGCGTATTCCTTGCGGGTAGTGCCCCAGATGCCGATGAGCAGGTACATGGGCAACACGGCCAGCTCGTAAAAGACGAACAGCAAGAAGAGGTCTAGAGCGGCGAAGACGCCGAAGACACCTGTCACCAGCAGAAGCAGCAGGGTGAAGAATTCCTTGGGTCGAAACTCACGTATCCATGAAACCAACACCCCGCAGAAGATCACTATGCCCGTGAGGAGGAGCATGGGCAAACTTATGCCGTCGGCGCCAAGGTGATAGGAGATGCCCAGATACGGAATCCAGCCGACCTGCTCTTCGAACTGTATGCCAGCCGCCGCCTGATCGTAGGCAAAGAAGACATAGATAGAAAGGATCAGAGAGATGAAGGCGGCAACCGCTGCTGTTATTTTGATGGCAAGGTGCTTGTCCTTGGGGAGGGCCATGATAATCACGGCTCCCACAAAGGGCGAGAAGATGATGACGCTCAAGAATGGAAAGTTCATTGGCTAACCCGCTTCCAATCCCTAATCCCCAATCTCTAATCTCTAATCCCTAATCTCTAATCCCCTAATCCCTACATCCTGCCCAGGAGTGCTATCACAGAGTTGTTAATGATGTTCAAGATCGGACCTGGATAGACCCCGATAAGTACCATGAGGAAGATCAAGGGGGCCAGGGTCACCACCTCCCAGCGGTACATATCGGGAAGGCCAGCCCATTTCTCATTGAAAGGACCCAGAAACATATGCTGGATCATCTTCCAGAGGATGAAGGCGGCGGTAACGATGATGCCGGCCACGGCCACAGCAGCCACATAGGGGAAGACATGGAAGGAGCCCCGGAAGATGAGGAACTCGCTGACGAAGCCAGCCAGACCCGGCAGACCCAGGGATGCAAGACCGGCTACGGCCATGATCCCATAGTAGACCGGCATCTTTACTCCCAAACCTCCAAAGGACTTGAGGTCACGGGTGTGAGCCCGCTCGTAGATAACCCCTACCAGAAGGAAGAGGGAGCCGGTGATGACACCGTGATTGAACATCTGTAACACCGCCCCATTCAGGGCGATGGCCCGACTGGTGAGGATGCTGGTGTTATTGTCCAGGGTGAAAGCAGCGGCCGCCACCCCCATCATGACGTACCCCATGTGGTTGACCGACGAGTAGGCGATAAGTTTCTTGAGATCCCACTGGGCCATGGAGACCAAAGCCCCGTACACGATGCTGAACAGGGCCAGGATAGCGATGATCCAGGCATAGGTATGGAAGGCCTGAGGGAAAGTGGGGAGCAGGACTCTAAAGAAGCCATAACCTCCCAGTTTAAGCAAGATACCGGCCAAGATGACACTTCCGGCCGTCGGAGCCTCCACGTGGGCATCAGGCAACCAGGTGTGGAAAGGCCAGAGGGGCACCTTGATGGCAAAAGCCAGGAAGAAGCCCCAGAAGGCCAGGCTCTGCAGGACAAAGTTGTCAGCGAAGGGACGTAGTTGAGCTGCCTCCAAGATATCGAAGGTGCCGGTGGAGAAGAACACGCCCAGGATAGCCAGAAGCATGAAGACGCTACCGAACAAGGTGTAGAGGAAAAACTTGATGGCCGCATACTCTCGCCGTTCGCCGCCCCAGATGCCGATGAGGAAGTACATAGGCACCAGGCCCACTTCCCAAAAGACATAGAAGAGGAAAAAGTCGAGGGAGGTGAAGACACCGACCATACCCGTCTCCAACAGGAGGAAAAGGGCGAAATACTCCTTGACTTGATTGTTGATGGTGTAGGAAGAGTAGAAGAGGGAGAGAGTGGTCAGGAGACCGGTCAGAAAGACCAGGGGGATGCTGATGCCGTCAACGCCCATGTGATAGTTCACCTTGATGGTAGGAATCCAGGGATAGAATTCCTCAAATTGGATGCCGGCTGTTCGCCAGTCGTAATTGATCAGAAGCAAGGCACCCAGGACCAAGGGAACAATACTAATCAGTGTGGCTGTGCCTTTGATAGCTTTTTCGTTCTTGAGGAACAGAACCAGAATTGACCCCAAGAGAGGGATGAAGACGATTAGAGTCAAGATGGGGAAATTCATTTGAATCTCCTTTTGATGGCAAAGTTAAGGCTGAGGAAGAACGCTAGCGGGTCAAATAGAACCCGGCCAGAAACAGCAAACTAATGAAGATAACCAGGGCATAATTCTGCACGCGCCCCGTTTGAAGGAAGCGCAAGACACGCCCGGAACCCTTGGTGCTATCGGCTACGAGATTGACGGTGCCATCAACCACCCTTCTGTCAAAAAGGCGATTGAGGCCCGAGAGCTGGAAGGCGGTCCGACCCACCCAGTTCACCAGAGGGTCAATGACCCACCGACTGTCAAAGGAGAAACAGAGATTGGCC
>JBHIDP010000071.1:0-12122 GCA_046760185.1 Anaerolineae bacterium | reverse complement strand
CTGGATCCGCCGCCCGTACTTCTTGATCAGTTCGGTGAGCCAGTGCCAAAGCCGCTGAAAATCGTCCAGAAAATCGAGGGGGTAGTCATCGAAAGCCGCATCCAACAATCTCTGGGTGAGACCAGTCCCCTCGAACAAGAGGAACGCCCCATATCTGGGGAAAGCATCCACGGTCAATACCGGGGCAATTACCTCGACTAAAATCGGTTTCAACTAACACCTCCAAAACTGTTGATTGTTTCTCCTTCGATACGCTCTTCTATCCACTGCCAGCTACCTGTGCCTGTAGAAGCGTTTCCAACCTTTCTTTATCCCAGCCTGTGTACTCCTTTTGGCCGTTGATGATAAAGGTAGGATATTTGCGCACCCAGTAGCGCAGGGATTTGTAGAAACCCAGGGGAGACTGGGGATCAATGACCCGCACGTATATCCTGTCCTTGAATCTTTCGGCCACCTCCAGCATCCAACTGGCTAGGCGATGGGCTTCCTCCATGAAATCCTCGGGGTACTCCTCGAACTCATTGTGAAACTTCTTGCCAAGGCCCGCTTGGCTGAACACCTGTTCGCAGTGTATTCAATGGAAGTACTGAGTGGGTACCGGTGAGATAACCTCCAGGCTGACCGGTTGCATTTTATCATCCTCCTGGCTGCCTGCTTAACCTCTGACAGCGATATTATACCACAACAAAAAGGAAAAACAAAAGCAAAAAAGCAGGAGAGCCCACGTACAGGCTCTCCTGCCTTCGTACGGTAGGAAAGTGGCTGGCCTAGACATCCATTGCGGGTGCGGCTCTGGCCGCCCGGAATTTCTGGATGGCCCCCCAGCCATCCCAGGCCAGGATGAGAGCCGCTACCACCAGGACAACGGCGATGAGGGCGGCGATGACATTGGCGATCATTATCGGTGCGGCCACGCCTGGCTTTATTGCCGCCTGCCAAGTCTTCCAAGCGGTGAGCAGCAGGGCCACGCAGGTGGTGGCGTACAGGAAGATGGCCGGGATACCCACCCACAGGTTTGGCTTGCCTTCCCTGATCATCCAGAGAGTGATGAGCAGCAGAGCCAGACCAGCCATCAACTGGTTGGCGCCCCCAAAGAGAACCCAGATCCGCTGCCAGAAGCCGGTCCAGACCAGGAGGACCGAGAGGCCGGCGGCTACGATGGAGCCAACGTGAGGGTTCTTGAAGGCCGGGATGGCATCTCCCAGCCACTCGGCGCTAGCCACCCGCATGAAGCGCAGGGCCAACTGCATGGTGGTGATGGCCATGATGACCAGGAAGACACCGGCCAGGGCGACACCGAAGTCCATGGGGATACCGATTTTGTTGAGGAAGGCGGCCATTCCCACGGAGTACACTCCCAGCGCTCCAGCCTGTATCTTGATCACCCCCGCCTCGACAGCATATTTTTGAGCAGCAACGTAGGCGGCCATGGCCACGATCACTGAGATGACCCCCACCACCATCTCGCCCAACATGGAACCGCCGGCCACTGGCAGGGCGTCGGTCTCTTTGGCCAACTGCCGGGCCGAGCCGGTGCTGGAGAAGAGGGTGTGCCACCCCGACACCGCTCCGCAGGAGACAGTCACGAAGAGGATAGGCCAGATGGGACCCAGGTGATGGCCCGGGCTGAAAGCGTTGACGGCAAAGGCCGGAAAATCACCGAAGCCGGGCCGCCAGACTACGATGCCGATGGCTGTCCCAACCAAGGCCAGGGCCACCAGGTAGAAGCCAATGTAGTTGATGGGCTGCGCCCAGCGCCAGATGGGCAGCACTGAACCCAGGTAGCAGAAAGCGAAGGTGACGATGCTCCAGACGAGCAGGGCCTGGGTGAAGCTCCCGGCCATGCCGGGGAGCGCCCACAGGGCTGGGCTCTCCGGGCCACCGTTGATGGCGGTGAAGATACCGGCCACCGGGCTCAGCGTCCCGATCCAGACACCGATGAGGGCCAGGACGACGGTGATGACTGTGGTCTGGAGGATATCCCGCCTCATCCTGTAGATCATCTGCCCCGCCAGGAGGCCCACCAGACACAGGGCCAGGAGCCCGAAGGGGGTCTTGGGGTTGCTCAGCAGCAGGGCCACCAGGTAGCCAAAGGCGCCCATCACCAGGAGCAGGTAGAAGTAGATGAAGATGAGCAGGATGGTCCTGGCGCGGGGCGAGATCAGCTCGTAGCTCAGGCCGCCAAAGGTCTTCCCCTCATGGCGCATGGCGATCATGGCGCTGCCGTAGTCCGCCAGCCAGCCGATGAAGAACACGCCCAGGAGGAGCCACAGCAGAGTGGGTAACCAGCCAAATTGGACGGCAACGACGGGCCCTACGATGGGACCCAGGGCGGCGATGGACTTGAACTGGTAGCCGACCAGTACGTTTCGAGAAGCTGGCGTGAAGTCTACTCCGTCCTGGTACATGGTAGCCGGTGTTGCCTTCGCGGGATCGGCCTCAATGACGGCCTGGTCAATCCTCCTACCGTAGAACTGGTAGGCAACGACGGCGACTGCGATGCCGACAATCAATACTACTAGAGACATTTCTCACACTCCTTCGTGTACGCTTGGCTGAACCGAACGCCAAGCTGCCTGACCACACATTCTGCCTGGGCCAGGGCAAATCTTAAGAGTCTGGCTAAAATCGGTTGGGGAGTGGAGCCTTCAGGCGAGCGGAAAAACCGGCTGAAGCCTCGACTCCAACTCGTTTTAGCCACACTCAAATTTTGATTGTTGGCCCTACATCACCTCCTTGTCTGAAATCCCTTCAACGGTGGGAACCTGGTGCTCCCACTGCTGGTTGCGGAACACCAGAGTCGTCCCCCAGCCTGGCGAGAGAGCACATGACAAAGCTACATATGATCCCCGCCCGGCACAGCCAGCACGGTCTTCCGCTTCTCTTCACCCAGGAGCAAAATAATCAAAGATAAATCGCTCCAGGGAAGATCACTAGCAAGACCTGCTGCCTGGGAGGATTTGCGATCCCCTACGACCAGGTTCCCCTCTTACTTGTTAACGTGCCGTACCTCTATTTTACCGCAATTGTCTTCAAAAGTCAATACCCTTTTTCGCGTGGGAGCCCGGCCCGCTAGAGACGTGCGGCTTTTGCCCTAATGCCTTTTTTCCAATCGAGCCTGAGAGACCCTAAGGGTTTTCGAAACCCTTAGGGTCTGCTACGTCCACAAGTTTTAGCCACCCTTTTTCCAATTCGCTGCAATTATTGTAACACGCATACGCTTCAAAGGTTACGATGCCTGTCGGGAGAGGCAGCGGTATTCGTAGTGGCGGCTTCAGCCGCTTCAGAACGACTAAAGTCGCCACTACTGCTTCAGACTAAAGTCGTCACTACTGGTGAGGTCCTTAGTGCTGGCTCTCCCATTCCCTCACCGCAGCCCGGATCAACTCCTTGATCCGGGAATTGGGGAGATCATCGAGGCCACGATAGTTATCACCGTTGATGGTGATGGTCAAAGAGCCTAGAGCGTCAGTCCCTACGTGCACTTCCCTGGCTATGCCTGCCGGGGACTCCCTGAGCAACCTCTGCAGGATAGCCTCTATCTCGCTCACGAAATCACCGTGCCCCTCTCCGCGCTCCTCTGGCGCCGTTGCTCTCTGCGCTCTTCCCCATCGTCCAAACAACAGCACTCCCTCCAGGCTTTCCCAGATCGCTTTCGCCAGACGGGTAAACAAAGGCTCAGCAAACTCCTCTGGCACTATTTCAGGGATGGCCAGCGCCTCTTCCGGCCCGGTCCTCTCTTGAGGTTGAATATCTGCTGTCACCGGCGCTGGAACGCCCACCAGGTCTTGATCGGCGGCCTCAGCCACCAACTCCCTTTCCTCCCTTTCGACCATCTCTGCCAGTTCGCGCAGCATGGCTACCACCCGTGCCCGCACGGCCGGGTCGGCTATCTCCGCCAGGGTGCTATACCTCTCACCATCAACCTCGATCACCAACCGGCCGCCCGGTCTTTCGTGAAACAGGTGGATCCCCTCCCCCGACCTCTCCAGGGGCTGGGCCCCGCTCTCTCGTCGTTCCGTAACCCAGGTGACCAGCAGGAAGCCGATCCCCAGGAGGATGATACTCCCTACCAGCGAAAAGAACACTAACTCCATCCTCTAACTACCCTTCGCAATTAGGTCTGGCAGCGTGGGCAGAAGTAGGTACCTCGCCCGCCGACCACCGTTCGTTCTAGGGTGCTCTGACAGCGGGGGCAGGGCTGGCCAGCACGCCGGAAAACTCTGAGGCTCTCCTGATTGGTCCCTTCCTTCCCTTCGGTGTCACGGTAGTAGCCGTCGAAGGTGGTTCCACGCTTCCGTATCGCTCCCCGTAGCACATCCCGCATGGCGTGGTACAGACGATGGATCTCAACCGGGCTCAGGGTATCGGCCTGGCGCAAAGGATGGATCCTGGCCTCAAAGAGGGTCTCGTCGGCGTAGATGTTGCCGATGCCGGCCATAAACTGCTGGTTCAGCAGAAGAGGTTTTATCCGGCCTGAGCGCCTGGCCAGTAGATGGGCGAAATGGTCCAGGGTGAAATCGTCTGCCAGGGGTTCAGGGCCGAGCTTGCCCAGCACCGAATCAGGGTCAGCCACCAGATAAACCCGCCCGAATTTGCGCATATCGGCGAAACGTAACTGCCGCCCATCATCCAGGTCAAAGATGGTGTGAGCATACCGCTCAATTTCCGCCTCTGCTGGCCTGACCAACAGTTGTCCGGTCATCTTGAGGTGGATGATGAGGTAATCTCCTTTGGACAGCTCAAAGACCACATATTTGCCCCGTCGTCTGACATTGGTGATGCGTTGCCCCACCAGCCGCTGCCATAGTTCGGTTACCGCTGGCTGAGCGATGATGTTTGGCCAGTGGACGGTCACCCCGCTGAAAGAGGTGCCCACCAGGGCAGAGCGGAGGTCGTTGGCGATGGTCTCAACTTCCGGCAGTTCAGGCATGGGTTATCTTGTCTCCAATTGAAACAGCCCTCGATAGCCTGCCTGGTTCTCAAAGTGTTGCAGCCAGGCTGCAGCGCTGGTCGTGGTCATCCAGGGCGTGGCCAGCCGGGCCCGTCCTCCCACCTCCTCAAAGGTGACCAGGACGAAGTCACCTCTCACTTCCACCTGGAAGGACTGATCGAGAAAGGTCAGGGTGTAGGTGCCGTTAGTCCAGCAGAGAGCTTCAAAGCCACCGACTCCGAATTCCCTCTTTGACCCGCTGACCACCCTGGTTATGTGTCCACCCGGGTCCCTGATAGAAAGTTCGATACCTGGCCTGGGAAGACTGCCAGCAATGGCCCTCACTCCGTGACGACGCTCCTCCCGCATGGTCCAGACGGTAGGCCCCAGCGCCCTTGCCTCCTCGCCGCTCGGCTCCTCCAGGCTGAAGAGGGGGCGGTAGGTCTCGGCCTGAGCAAAGTGATCGAGCCATTCCTGGACGGTGGGCCGGTTTATCCAGGCCGACACCAGGCGGGTGTCCTGAGGGCCGACACCGGTCTTCTCGAAGGTGACGAAGAGGAAGTCGCCTCGCACCTCCACCTGGAAGGACTGATCGAGAAAGGTCAGGGTGTAGGGCCCCTTGGCCCAACACAGAACCTCGAAACCACCAGGCCCGAATTCTCCCTTGGAGCCGCTGACCACGGTTACGGAGTGCCCACCCGGATCAGTGACGGTCAGTTCAATCCCTGCAGTGGGGAAGGTGCCAGCGATGGCTTGCACCCCGCGGCGGCGCTGTGAGGTCATGGTCCAGGCGGTCGGTTCCGGTTCAGGGATGGGCGCCTCTATGGTCGGAGGCCCGGCCGGGGGATGGGGCTCGGGCACAACAACCGGTTCCACCGGCTCAGGAGCAGGCTCCGGTGTGGGAGGCGGTGTTGGTTCCGGGGTTGGCTCTGGAGGAGGAATCGGCTCTGGCTCCGGCGTGGGAGGCGGTATTGGTTCCGGGACAGGCTCTGGCGGCGGTTCCGGGGTTGGCTCTGGGGGAGGAACTGGCTCTGGTTCCGGTGTCGGTGCAGGAACCGGCACCGGTTCCACGGCCGGGAGGGGAAAAGTCTTTAACACCTCTATGCCGCTGTAGTAATGTCGCAGTATCTCCTGGTAGCTCGCTCCCTGCCGGGCCATCTCCATGGCTCCTTCTTGGCACATCCCCACGCCATGACCCCAAAGCTCAGGGAAAGGTTTGATGCAGAAGACACTACGGCAGTAGGGAAGGACCTGTACCCACACATCCTCACTGTTGCGGGTGTACCCATCGCAGTGGCCGAAGTAGAAGGCTCTGATGATCTGATCACCGTAGATGGCCACGACCCCTTTTGTGTCTTCTATGGCCTGGTCGGTATGAGGATGACGCTCCGACCGCCACACCTGACAATGGGTGGTGGTACAGACATCAGCCCCCACGTCCCAGTGGCTGCGGTTGGTGACGGCGTAGCAGCGGGCAGCCACCGCCTGAGCTTTCAGAGCCTCAAGGGGTGCATCAGGACCCATCTCCGCCGGAACTACTCCCTTCAGGTACTCCTCGGTCTCCATCACCTGCACGGAGCCGTCGGGCATCAATACCCTGACCAGAACTGGAAGGTAGAGGGGAGCCCCACTGGGCTTCAGTTGCTTGGGCATGGCCTGCATGGCCGTGATGGATTGGCTGAAGACCGGTTGGCCGTCAGGCTTGTACCAGCGTTGGGGGGCATGGTCGCTCTCGTCGCCAGCCACCAGCAACCAGAAGGCATTGTTGAAGACGTACTGCGGTACCCGGCCCTCCATCACCAGGCGCGACATCTCCACACTGCGCTGGGCGTGCGATTCCGGGTCAACCGCTGGGTAGTTGGAATCGGTGCGGTTGCCCATGAGGGTTCCGTTCTCACTGCAAATCATGGGCAGGGAACGTCCGGCCCGAGGGCGGACGATCTCGTCGTACCATTCGAAGAGGTAGAAGCCCATGTGGTCCTGGCTGCCAGGGGGTGTGTTGTGGGGTTGTGCCTCCGGCCAGCGACTTCTGCCACCCTGGCCCCAGGTGAGCGGTCTGTTGAAGGCGTAGTTGTGGATGCCGAGTGCCAACTTGTCAAGGAGGTAACTCTTGCCCCTGATGATGATCAGCTCGAAGCAGGTGCGCAGGAAATCGGTGTCCCAGTAGTTGCCGCCCGGGGCGAGGGGGGTGAAGAGAGGAATGATGCCATCTACACCGTACATCGTCTCCAGGCAGGGGAGGGCATGGTCCATGAAGCGGTCGGGCAGGGCGCGGGGGTCGAACTCTGCCCACTCAACGGCCAGGTTGGGCTCGTTGTAGACATGGATGTAGTGGGCGCCCCAGCCGGCATAGGTCTGACACAGGCGGCGCAATTGGGATTGATCGAGGGGCTCCACGAAGCGGGTGTAGATGCGGATGACCGGTTCGATCCAGGCCTCCAGAAGCCCTTTGATGAATGATTCAGGGATCGGCTCTGGGAAGGGGGAAAGGACGGTCAGCCAACTGGCTCCTATCCCCTTCAGTTTGGGGATGAAGAGATCAAGCTCTCTCTGGCTGTAGTGCCAGTAATCGGGATACCAGTGGAAGCCGATGCCGGTGTCCCCTGACGGTCGCGGGTAGTCTCGGATCTGCATAGCCTACCTCCAGCTTCTTTGCTCCAATTGGCTTTCGCCCCTCCGGCCAACCTCCTCCTTGACTTCCAACTTTCGCGACAAGACCCATACCCCTTTTCGTTTCCTCCCCTTGGGTTTGCGGTCGTAGTAGATGTCAAACACCTCCCCTGTGTCGGTGTGGACCCGATAGTAGTCGCGTCCAACCCCCCAGGAGCCGCTTCGCTGGCTGGCCCTCACCCAGTAGGTTCCCTTCTCCTTCACGTAAGCAGCGGCTGTCTTTCCCCGCTTGCGGTAGTCGTGCCATTCACTCAACAGCTCAACGATGCGGTACTCCTGACCTTGCCAGGTGAAAGCCGCAGGCAAACCGGGTTTCTTCTCCAGCAACGGTTCCTGCTCGAAACGGACCTCGATCTCGTCTGCATGAAACTCGGTCATGCCTTCGCCTGCTCTTCCTCGTACTCCTGAGCGGTGATGAAATGGCCGCCATTGATGTCGCGAGAGAGAACATTGTAGTTTCGGTCGAAACGCAACTCGGCGTACATCAGTTGGAAGCAGCGACTGTCCATCATCTCTTTGCGCAGGAAGTATGTGCCCTCCTCTGCGTAGTCGGGTGCGACATCGTGCTGCTTGTCAATGCGGATGCGCAACTTCTCTCCACAGTTGTCACACTGGACATACAGGTACAGACCCTCGTTATCCTCTTCGCCTTGCTTCCCAGAAAAGAGGGAACCGATCTTTCCCCAGAAACTCATCGGCTACTCACCCCCTTCCAGCGAGTTAAATCCTCCCGCAGGTTTGAGGAGTGATAACCCTGAGCTCTCTCTAAGAGGCCCACCCTTGCGAAGGTTCTGAACAGCCCTCGCAGCGCAACTCCTAGAGACCGAAGGCGTTTGCGTGCTGAAAGCCGCTTCGAAACCTTCGCAAGGGTTGCTCCACCTGAGTTTTCAATCACACTCTAAGCCTGAGAAACCTGTTGTGCCAAAGGCTTCGCTGTAACCTGCGGGAGGATAGACGGCCCCAACCATTTTATTCTAACATAAAATCGCCGTTACACCAACTAGAGACCCTTGCATAAATCGAGCAGGACACTGCTTTGTCACCTGGAGTGGAGCCTTCAGGCGGTTTTGGCTCTCAAAATCCGGCTCACCTGTCCTGGCGCACAGGTGCCAGGGAAAGCCTCGACTCCAGGTCATTTTGCCGCACTCTATTGGAATATTGAAATTGGTTTGAAAAAATGATACAATACATCCATCACAGGAAGTGCAGAGATGAACAACACTATGGCTGAGCGGGTGGCCGGCTTCGGTATAACCATCTTCGGCGAGATGACCAGGTTGGCCCGAGAACATGGAGCTATCAATCTCTCCCAGGGCTTCCCCGACTTTCCGGGCCCTGAGGAGGTCAAAGAGGCGGCAGTGGAGGCTATCCGGGGGGACCTCAACCAATATGCCATCAGCTATGGGGCCCTATCGCTGCGTCGAGCTATCGCCGCCAAGGTCGCCCGTTACAATGGGTTGGCGGACGTGGACTCGGAGGGTGAGATCACCGTCACCTGCGGCGCTACCGAGGCCATCTTCGCCTCCTTGATGGGCCTGGTGAACCCTGGAGACGAAGTCATCCTCTTCGAGCCTTTCTTCGATTCCTACGTCCCCGGCGTGGTCATGGCCGGCGGCCAGCCTCGCTACGTCACCCTCCATCCCCCTCACTTCTCCTTCGATCCAGAGGAGCTAAAGAGCACCTTTGGTCCCAGGACCAAGGTGATCATGCTCAACACTCCACACAATCCCACCGGCAAGGTCTACAGCCGGGATGAGTTGACCCTCATCGCCGAGCTTTGCCAGGAGTGGGATGTGGTGGCCATCACCGACGAGGTGTACGAGCACATCATCTTTGATGGAGCCGAACATGTGAGCCTGGCCAGCCTGCCGGGGATGAGGGAGCGGACCATTACCGCCAACAGCACGGGCAAGAGCTTCAGCATGACCGGCTGGAAGGTGGGCTGGGCCATCGCTGCTCCACCCCTGACCGAGGCCATCCGCCGCGCTCACCAGTTCATCACCTTCTGTGGGGCAGCCCCCTTGCAAGAAGCTATGGCTGTGGCCCTGGGAACCGACGATGATTACTACCAGGAGTTGGCCCGGTTCTACACCGTACGGCGGGATTTCCTCCTGGAAGCCCTGCGCCAAGCCGGTTTCGAGGTCTTCGTCCCTCAAGGGACCTATTACATCCTGACCGATATCTCCTCCTTTGGCTTCCCCAACGATGAGGAGTTCTGCATGCACCTGGTTAAGGAGGTGGGGGTGGCAGCCATCCCGGCCAGCTTCGTCTACCATCACCAAGAACTGGGTCAGCAATTGGTGCGTTTCGCCTTCTGCAAGAAGATGGAGTCCTTGGAGACCGCCGTGGAGCGGTTATCAAAGCTGTAGGCATTCGGAGACCTCCCGACCGAGCCCCCTCCGCCCCTTCGATAAACCTCTGTGGTGAGCCTGTCGAACCATCAGGACACCGCTCGGTCAGGAGACCTTCGGCGAACGAAGTGCTCAGGACGAACTCAGGGCAGGCTTCGCTCCGCTCTCACCTGGAGGGTCAACTGATGCCACTTTGGAGATTGCTTCCCCTCGACTTCGCTCGGGACAGGCGTCACTTCGTTCCTCGCAATGACCCGAGCTTCCTTCTGTCATTGCGAGCCCCCGAAGGGGGCGAAGCAATCTCCTCCCTACTTGGCGACTGCTTCATCGCGCAGTTCACCCTGACCCTGCCGAAGGGCTACTGAGAACTAACCCGTTTCTTGCCCGATGAGTGGCGCGACAGCGCCATGCGGAGCTCAGAATGACAGATTCCAGACTGTTAATCGGCAGGGTTCACTTTTACCGCCATGCCCTTCACCAAGATAAAGGAGTGAGTTGATGCCTGATAAGGTTGTCACAGCAGTGGCGGACCTTTCCGCCGACACAGTCTTCCTGCATGGGCAGGTGGTCACTGTTGATCATGATTTCACCATAGCTCAGGCCCTGGCTTGCAAGGGGGACCGTTTGGTGGCGATCGGTAGCGACACCCAGGTGCAGAAACTGATCGGCCCTCACACCCAGGTGATTGACCTGGCCGGGAGGACGGTGCTGCCTGGCATCGTGGACGCCCACAACCACATGATGGACATGGGTCTCAAACTGTCGCAGATAGCTCTGGATGAGGTGACGAGTATCGCCCAGATGGTGGAGCTGGCGCGGGAACGGGCCAGGGAGACCCCACCAGGGGGCTGGATCGTGGGTCAGGGCTGGAATGAGTCCCTCTTGGCCGAGGGGCGCATGCCCAACCGCTATGACCTGGACATGGTCAGCACCGAACACTATGTGCTCCTCTCCCGTTTCTATGATATTGATGCCGTCAACTCCCTCGTTCTGGAGTTAGCCGGCATTGACCGGAACACACCCGACCCCCAGGGTGGCCGTATTGAGCGTGACGAGAAAGGAGAGCCAACGGGGCTGCTGCGGGCTTCAGCCAAGGTGTTGGTGCGCCAACTGATGCCGCAGCCATCAACAGAGGAGATGGTGGTAGCCTTGCGGGCGGCGGGGCTGGACTACCGGCGCATGGGCATCACCAGCATCGTAGACCCCGGCCTGCGACCGAGGGAGGTCCACGCTTATCAAACCCTCTACTCCCGTGGGGAACTTCCCCTGAGGGTCAACCTTATGCCCAGTTGGCATGGCTTCCACGACGACGAGGACCCGCAGGAACTGGAGCGGCGGGCGCGGGAAGTGGGTCTCTACACCGGCTTCGGCGATGAATGGCTGCGGCTGGGGGCCCTGAAGATGGTCATTGACGGTGGCACCACCAGCCACACGGCTTACATGTACCAGCCCTTCCTGGGGGAGAGTGTGGTCGTCAACTACAACTCCCTCGATGAAGCCAGATTGCCAGAGTACATCCAACAGGCCCAGGAACTGGGTTGGGATGTGGGCATCCACTGTTGCGGCGACCGGGCCCAGGACCTGGCCGTGGAGGCCTTCGATAAAGTCCTGAGCCAGGTGTCGGACAGCCGAACCCGCCACAACATCATCCACGGCTATTTCCCCACCGATTTCTCCTTGGAGAGGATGAAGGAACACAATATCGCGGTCGTGATCCAGCCGACCTTCATCTACTACGAGGGGGACGATCTCTTCCGTGATGTGGGGGAGGAGCGGGCGGCCAACTACAAGCCCCTCAGGAAGTACCTCGCCCACGACATCGTGGTGGTGGCCAGTTCCGACGTGACCAGTACCGTCTCCTATAACCCCTTCATCGGCCTCTACGCTCTGGTGTCCAGGCGCAGCCACCTCGGCACTCCCATTGCCCCCCACCAGGCGGCCAGCCGGGAGGAGGCGCTGCGGGCCTATACCGTGGCCGGGGCCTACCTCACCCACGAGGAGGACCTCAAAGGCTCGCTGGAGGTGGGCAAGCTGGCCGATTTCATCGTCATTGACCGGGATTACCGGTCGGTGCCGGTGGAGGAGATGAAGGAGATTCAGGTGGAGATGACAGTGCTGGGCGGCCAGGTGGTCTACGAGAGCAACAATGGTTGACCGATGCCAGCCTT
>JBHIDP010000070.1:0-12156 GCA_046760185.1 Anaerolineae bacterium | reverse complement strand
GAGCGTGCGCTGCTGGTAACGGCAGGGTGCGAAGCCTCCGAGACAATGTGCCCTCATCCCTGCGGGGAGGTCGCGGAAGCGTGAGCAAACGCGACGACTACCAGCCTCAAGGTGGTCAAGGGGCTAGGGTGGTGTGGTAGAGTGAGCCTAGGCGAATCACCGTAAGCGTCGTGAGTTAGAACAAGCGAAAGAGGCTGTTCACCCCCAAGGTGAGACGCTTGGACCAAAAGGTAAGGGGTCAAGTACGGGTACTCAGCGGATACCCGTCGCAGATGGCGCACCCCCGGCGTAGAGGTGGCACCTAACCCACACAAGGTACACCGGCGGAACGTGGTAAGCCCGATGCCCTCCCTCTGGGTAGGGAGGCCGCAAGGCCAACCGATGGGGCAGCGGGTAAAGGAAGCTGGAGGAAGCGAAAGCCGGGCGGCAATGGTCCGGATAGGGGTTCCAACTTTGCCCCACCCGAAAGGGGGCTGACTTCCAGCGGGTCTTGCATCACAAGAGCGTATGGCAAACCGTCTCAGGCAGGAAAGCAGATGGCAGTGATGAATCAACCAGCTATGGCGATGCCAGTCTCGCCGTCCGTTTCATCAACTGGTGCACCTGCCCGCGCTGCGGACGCCTGGCATGATATTGACTGGCGTCAGGTGAACCGGAAGGTGCGACGGCTCCAAACTCGTATTGTGAAGGCAGCCCAGGCGGGTAGATGGGGTAAGGTGAAGGCCTAGCAACGTCTGCTCACCCACTCCTTCAGCGGCCGAGCCTTGGCCGTTCGACGGGTGATCCGTTAGGAAGCCGCGTCCTGTACCACAGGGCGTTTGCAAGGCTTGAGCGGTATGCGGGGAAACTCGCCCGTGCCGTTCTTAGGGGAGGGGGCGGCGGTAACGTCGCCTCCTTACCCGACAACCCGACCGCGCTATCGGGGCGCGAACAGGCCGGCGGTGGGGGTAGCTACGCTCTCGGTGATTGAGGCCGGCCTTGCCAGACCCGCGCGGCGGGTGAGCTTCTCCGCTGGCCTGAACCTCGGTCTCCACTACCTCTTTCTCGTGGCCTACGCCAGTTGTATGGCATTGGGTTGTGTGTTGGTAGCTGGCACAGTCTCTCACAACGGGCTGAGTTTCTCTCCTTCGCGGGGGTAGTCCTGTCTTGGGCGCAGTTTGGGGCGGCGCTGCTGGACTCGGTAGAGAACTACGCCCTCATTCAGGTTCTGCTTGGGTCTCAGCAGGGATCTTGGCCTGTAGTAGCCTGGTGGTGTGCCGTACCGAAGTTCTTGATCGTAGCGGCTGGCTTTGTTTATGTTCTCGTCGGCGTTGTCGTAGCTGTAGGGGCGAAAGCCGTCCAAGGCAACGAGCACGCCTAGGTGTACGCAGAAGAGGAGGATGCTATGAAGCTCCCAGAATATGTAACTGTTGAGGAAGTCAGAAGAGTCTGCAAAGAACTGGGTTTTCGAGATTGGAGCGCATTGAGCGAGCCGAAAGTGCTATCAGAAGAGGCCGATGCGATTCTGGCGGCGATGAATGTTGAGGGGATGGATATTGACCTGGAGGACTTTCGTCGAGCACTGGAGGTGGAACTCGAACATGGCACGATGTTCGAGGATGCAAACGTGACAAACAATCATCCTGTTCTGACTGGGAAGATCGTACTGGCTCACCTTAAGGAATCTCTGGATTATTACAAGCGTCTTGAGGTGGCTGAAATAGAGGGCGATTTGCTCAAAGCGGTCGTCTCTAAGGATTCGCGAAAAGTCGAAGCCTTATACAGGGAACTTGTCAACGCGAAACTGATTCTTAGCCGAGAAGAATCGGACACACTGGCGTAAGGGAAAAGATGATCCTGACTTGAGAGGTGAGTTCTATGTGGGGGAGTTCGTTATCTCGCAACTGAACCACTCGACAAGGAGGAATGCGATATGGGAAAGGTAATCGAAAAGATTAAATGCACAAGCCTTTTTGACAGCACAAAGTCAATAGAGGTAGAGGCGGTTATTGACACGGGAGCCACGCTGTTGGTGTTACCCCGGAATCTCGTTGATGAGCTTGGTCTAAGAAAAATACGAGAGGCTAAGGTGAGATACGGAAATGATAAGGTTGAGCTCAAGTGGGTTTATGGAGCTGTAACCATTGAACTAAAAGGGCGAGTAGGGATTTTTGAAGTACTAGCTGAAGTTCCTGGGGCTCAACCTCTTGTGGGTCAAATAGTCCTAGAGGCGCTGGATCTTGTTGTTGACCCGAGGAGTCGAACACTAATACCCAATCCAATGTCTCCAGAGACGCCTATGGTGGAGATATTATGAGAGCAACGGAAATAGCCAAAAGGGGAAGTATTTTTGAGAGGGAAACCAGGAGGATGAAAGAACTGATCGAGTACATGGCCCAGTCCTTGGTTGACAACCCGGAGGCTGTATATGTGGAAGAGAGCATGGGAGTGCACTCGGCGGTGTACAAACTCCATGTGGCGCCCGAGGATAGAGGGCGAGTGATCGGTAAGGGAGGACGCATAGCCAACGCCATGCGCATCCTCCTGCGGGTTGCCGGTACAAGACAAGGGAAGCATGTCGTCCTGGAGATAGAGTAGGGGAGGGGCTAATCCCCTCCCTTGCCTCGGTTCATCTAGGAGGTAGTTCCTGTTCGAGATGGAAGAGCCTCGTTTCCTGGTGATTGGTCGAGTCCTGAAACCTTGGGGGGTGAAAGGGGAGGTTAAGGTCGAGATTCTGACCGATTTCGGCGAACGGTTCAGTTCGTTGCGGGAAGTTTACCTGGATGAGAGCTTTGTCACTGTTGAGAGCTCCCGTCTGTACAAAGGGAAGGCCCTCCTCAAATTCCCCGGCTGTGACGACCGGGAATCGGCCAAGGAACTGTGCGGCCGCTACGTCCAGATACCGATCGAAGAGGCCATGCCCCTCGGCGAAGATGAGTACTACGTCTATCAGATCGTGGGTTTGAAGGTCGTCACTACTGAAGGGGAGTCGCTGGGAGAGATCAAAGAGGTCCTCTTCACCGGGAGCAACGAGGTATACGTGGTGCAGGGAGAAGGGAGGGAGGTGCTCATTCCGGCCATCGCCGATGTAGTGAAGGAGGTGGATCTGGAAGGCGGGCGTTTGGTGGTGACCCTCCTCGAAGGTCTGATCTGAAATAGAGAGGTACCGAGAGATGGCCGATGTCAAGTACTGGGTAGGTTTCAATCTGGTTCCGGGCATAGGGCCCATGAAGGTCAGGGCCCTCCTCGACCACTTCGGTGATCTGGAAGAGGCCTGGCGAGCTGAAGCGGATGAGTTGCGGCGAGTCGGGCTTGATCGTCGCGCCCGGCAGAGCCTTTTGCAGGTGCGAAGCGAGGTCTCCCTCGAAGAGGAGTTGGACAGGATCAGAAACGAGGGGGCGAAGCTGTTGACCTGGGACGATCCGGCCTATCCCTCCCATCTGCGCAACATCTATAGCTCCCCGCCGCTGCTGTATATCAAGGGAGAGCTACTGCCTCAAGACGAATGGGCGGTGGCGGTGGTAGGTACGCGGCGGGCCACCGTCTATGGCAAAGAAGCGACTCGCCAGTTGGTGGGTGATCTGGTGCGTAATGGAGTAACCATTGTCAGCGGTCTGGCTCGTGGTATAGACTCAAAAGCTCATCAGGCGGCTTTGGAGGGGGGAGGCCGTACCATCGCTGTCCTGGGTTGCGGCATTGACATAATCTACCCACAGCAGAACCTCAAGCTGGCCCAGGCTATCATCGAAAATGGGGCCTTGGTCACCGAATACCCGCTAGGTACTCCCCCGGAGGGTAGCAATTTCCCACCGCGCAATCGCATCATCAGTGGCCTGAGTCTGGGGACGCTGGTGGTAGAGGCCGGGGTTGGGAGCGGAGCCCTCATCAGTGCCGATTTCGCCCTGGAACAGGGTAGAGAGGTATTCGCCGTGCCGGGCAATATGTTCAATCGGGGGAGCAAAGGGACAAACAGGCTTATCCAACAGGGAGCAAAACTGGTTCTCTCTGTGGAGGATATCCTGGAAGAGTTGAACCTGACCATGGTCACCCAGCAGATGGAGGTGCGCGAAATCGTCCCGGAGAATGAGATGGAGTCAAGGTTGTTAGAGTACCTATCCGCTGAACCGGTCCATGTTGACGAACTGGGTCAACAGAGCGGCCTGCCCATCGCCACCGTGAGCAGCACCCTGGCCATGATGGAGCTGAAAGGCATGGTTCGTCAGGTGGGTGGCATGAACTATATATTGGCCAGGGAGTCTAGGGTAGAATACGTAGTTGACTGAACTGGAGATATGAGTTGTACGCTCTGATCATGGCCGGGGGGAGTGGCACGCGACTATGGCCGCGCAGCCGCGAACGGAAACCGAAGCAGTTCCTGGACCTGGTCAGCAGCCAGACCATGCTCCAGATGACCTATCAGCGCCTGGCCCCTATGCTCCCTCCGGACCGCGTCTTTGTTGTTGCCAACGAGCAGTACGTGGATATCATCCGGGAGCAGCTTCCTCAACTACCGGCCGGGAACGTCATCGGTGAACCGGCAGCGCGGAACACTGCGCCCGCCGTGGGGCTGGCCGCTTTGCATCTGGCCCGGCTGGATGCGGAGGCGGTGATGATCTGCCTTCCTGCTGATCATGCTATCCAGCGGGAGGATGATTTTCGCCTGGCTCTGGGCGCGGCCGTGGAGGTGGCAAAGCAAGGGTACATGGTCACGGTGGGGATCAAGCCTCAGTATCCGGAGACGGGATACGGCTACATTGAGGCTGGTCAACGCCTGGGCAAGTTGAGCGACTACGAAATCTTCCGCGTGCAGAAGTTTACCGAGAAGCCAGACCTGAGGACGGCGCGGCAGTTCCTCATCAGCGGCAATCACTACTGGAACGCCGGTATCTTTATCTGGAAAGTTTCAACTATCCTGACCCAGATGGCGCAGTTGATGCCTGATTTGCACGCCAAGCTGATGGAAATTGGGGTAGCCATTGGTACAGCGGAGGAGCGAGAGGTCTTGCAGCGAGTGTGGCCAACGGTGGAGAGCCAGTCGGTGGACTTCGGCATTATGGAGAGGGCTCGTGAAGTGGCTGTGATCCCGGCGGACATCGGCTGGAGCGATGTCGGCAGTTGGGCCAGCCTGTTTGAGCTGCTGCCCACCGATACGGCCAACGTGGTCGTGGGTGAGCATCTGGGCCTGGATACTGAGGGGTGTCTGATCTACAGCCCTGACCAGTTGGTAGCCACCAGCGGGCTTCAGGACACGATCATTGTGGTCACTGAGGATGCTATCCTGATCTGCCCCAAGGACCGCGCTCAAGATGTGAAAGAGTTGGTGGACCGTTTGAAGTCCCAGGGTCGTAGTCAGTACCTGTGATAGATTCAGGGCAGTGTTAGTAGGAGAGGTCGGAGCGCTCAAATGAATGACGACAATCAATTGCGGCTGGAACAGATTCTATCCCTGGAGTTTCAATATGCTCAGGAGACGGCTACACAGGCCCAGGAGGACCGGGCCCGGGTGGTAGGCTTCTACCTGACCCTGGTCGGTATTCTGTCCACTATCATCCTGGCCCTGCTGCAACGCTCCTCTGGCTCGGATCTTCTCCTCTCCTTGTCCGGCGTATCGCTGCCCGAAGGAGTTCCCTCCTGGGCTTTCTCCGTGATCTTCTGGCTGATGGGCATAGTAGGGCTTTTCACCTTGACCATGCTGGTACGCCTGCGACAGGCCTGGCACGACAGCGTGCGTACCATGAACGCCATCAAAGATTATTACGATGAGCGCTTCTCAGACATAGAGTTTCAAACCTTCATGCGCTGGCGCACCGATACCATCCCGGCCCCTGGGAGGTTATGGAGCATAACCTTCAACCTGGCCCTGTTGGTGACCCTACTCGACAGCGTGGCCATGGGGGTCGGTTTTGCCTTCTTGAACCTTGCCCCCGGCGGCCGCACCTGGGCCGACGAGGTGGCGGTGGGCTTGCTGATCTTTGTCTGGCAATGGTGGTGGTATTTTTATCAACTGGGTTTTGGGAGAGAGAGCATTAGCTCCGACTGATTGGGAAAGGAACTCGTATCGAAGTGCAAGCCTACTGTGTGAAGTGTAGAACCAAACGAGAAGTGCAGAACCCGGAAGCGGTTTACACCCGGCGAGGTCAGCCAGCGATGAAGGGTACCTGTCCTGTCTGCGGCACCAACCTGTTCCGCATGGGCCGGACCGAGGCTCATGCCTCGCTTCCCAAGCCAGCAACGGATAAGACGATTACCGCCAAGAGATCGGGCAAGAAGGCCGCCCGACGGAAGGCGAGGAGGCGGGGTGATGGGAAATTGGTCGTCGTGGAGTCGCCGGCCAAAGCCCGTACGGTAGGTAAGTTTCTGGGACGGAATTATGAGGTGATGGCCTCTATCGGCCATGTCCGCGATTTGCTGAAATCTCGGCTCAGTGTGGACGTCCAGAACGATTTCACCCCCACCTACCGCGTTCCCAAGGAGAAGAATGAGGTCGTCAAGAAGATCAAGGAAGCTGCGCGGGACGCAGCCGCAGTCTACCTGGCCACCGACCCTGACCGCGAGGGGGAGGCCATCGCCTGGCACCTGATGCAGGCGGCCGACATCCCCGCCGAGTTGGTCTACCGGGTGGTCTTCCACGAGATCACTCAGGGAGCAGTGGCTGAAGCTTTCGCTCACCCGCGGGGTATTGACATGCAACTGGTCAACGCTCAGCAGGCACGGCGCATCCTGGACCGCCTGGTGGGGTACAAGATAAGCCCCTTGCTCTGGGAGAAGGTGATGAGCGGGCTCTCGGCCGGTCGTGTTCAATCAGTGGCGCTCCGTCTGGTCGTGGAGCGGGAACGGGAGATCGAGAACTTCGTCCCGGAGGAGTACTGGTCCATCGAGGCTGAGCTGGCCAAGATCGAAACCCGGGGACAGAGCCCACGACCCAGCTTCACGGCCAAGTTGCATCGCATCAAGGGCAAGAAGTTCGAACTGAAGAACGAAGGTGAGGCGCAAGAGATCGTTGACGATCTGCAAGGGGCGAGCTACGTTGTCACCAAGGTGGATCAGCGGGAGAGACGGCGAAACCCGGCCCCTCCCTTCACTACCAGCACCCTCCAGCAGGAGGCTTCGCGGAGGTTGCGTTTCAACGCCAAACGTACCATGCGCGTGGCCCAGCAGCTCTACGAGGGTATCTCCCTTGACACCCAGGGGACGGTTGGCCTTATCACCTACATGCGCACCGATTCGGTGAATGTCTCGGCCGCAGCTCAGGGCGAGGCCCGTGCCTACATCGGTGAGAAGTTCGGCTCCGATTTCCTGCCGCCCCGCCCCCGGGTCTACAGGACCAAAGCCAAGCGGGCTCAAGAGGCCCATGAGGCCATACGCCCCACCTCTGTACGCCGCGAGCCGGAGGCGATCAAAGGCTACCTGACTGACGATCAGTTCCTGCTGTACGACCTCATCTGGAAACGGTTTGTGGCCAGCCAGATGGCCTCGGCCATATACGACACCACGACGGTCAACATCGTTGCCGATAAGCAGTTACAGATAGCGGCTAGCGCCCTGACTGTCACTGACCATCAATTGTCAGCCATTAGCCATAAGCCGAAATACCTGTTTCGCGCCACCGGTTCGGTTCTCAAGTTCCCAGGGTTTCTGCGGGTCTATGAGGAAAGTCGAGACGTTCGTGAGCCTCAGTCGAACGAAGAAGACAAGGAGGACAAGAAGCCGGAGAAGGAACTACCACCTCTGACGGTAAAGGAGATTCTGGATCTGTTGCAACTGATTCCCCAACAGCACTTCACCCAACCACCTCCTCGTTATAGCGAAGCAACCCTGGTCAAGGCTCTGGAGAAGCATGGTATTGGGCGCCCCAGTACCTACGCTCCCATCATCTCCACCATCCAGCAGCGGCGGTATGTGGAGCAACGTCAGCGGCGTCTCTATCCAACCTCCTTGGGATTCACCGTAAACGACCTGTTGGTGGAGCACTTTCCAGATATCATGGACGTGGGTTTCACCGCTCAGATGGAGGAGGACCTGGACCTCATCGCTTCAGGTGAACGGGAGTGGGTGCCTGTGCTGCGGGAGTTCTACGAGCCCTTCGCCGAAGCAGTGCAACAGGCCAAGCAGAACATGCAGAAGATCGTCTTGGCCGATGAACCGGCCGGGGAGGATTGTGACAAATGTGGCAGCCCCATGATCATCAAGATGGGGCGCTACGGTAAGTTCATAGCCTGCAGCAACTTCCCGGCCTGCAAGAACACCAAGCCGTTCCTGGTCAAGGTGGGGGTACAGTGCCCTGACTGCGGTGGGGAAATGGTGGAGAAGAAGACCAGACGGGGCCGTATCTTCTATGGCTGTGCCAATTATCCGCAGTGTGAGTTCAGCCTTTGGGACCGCCCTGTCCCCGAACCTTGCCTGACTTGCGGTGGGTTGAGGGTAGTGGCCGGCAACAACAGGGTGAAGTGCACACAGTGCGGTCAGGCAGAACGCGAAAGAAGCGAAACAGAGGGTGACCTATGACAAGGCTTCGCCCTAAGGACTTCGCCGAGGCTTCGACGGTGAGCCCTTCGGCTCCGCAGTTCGTCCCGCTCACTGCGGGTCTCAGGACAGGCTCAGCCGAACCGCTCAGTCGAGGCGGCTCAGGCCGAAGGGAAGCTAGAGCGATGGCTCGACTGAGCCCTCGGCCTGAGGCTCGGCCCGAAGGCTCGCCGAAGTCTGTCAGCCAGGAGGAAGCTTCAGAGCTGTCCACTGACTTCCTCTATCAATCCTGGCAGGATCAACTTGATCGTTACATGACCTACCTGATCGCCGAGAAGAACGCTTCCCCCTATACGGTTCGCAATTACCGGCAGGAAATTCAACAGTTCTTTGATTTCCTGGAGATGGAGGGTATCCAGGGGTGGCCGGAAGTAGACCGCCAGGTGCTGCGTCGCTACCTCATTTGGCTACGGGGGCAGGGATATGTAAAGGCCAGCATGGCCAGAAAGCTATCGGAAGTGCGCTCTTTCGCCCGCTATCTGGTCAGGGAAGGGATCTTGGAAACCAATCCCTTGGCTCCCGTTTCCTCCCCCAAGCTACCACGTCGCCTCCCTATCTTTCTGGACCACAGTCAGGTTGAGGCCCTGCTGGGCAGTCCCGACACCTCGAAGCCTTTGGGACAGCGGGATCGGGCCATTCTGGAGATGCTCTACGCTTCAGGGGTGCGGGTAAGCGAGTTGGTAGCCATGGACGTGGGAGATTTGAACCTGAGCCTGGGCGAGGCACGGGTGTGGGGCAAGGGGGCCAAGGAAAGGGTTGTCCTTCTGGGACGGCCGGCAGTACATGCTCTGCGTAGGTATCTACAAGATGGCCGTGGCAAGCTGGTGGGCAAGCCCTGTGGGCGAGCCCCACAGGACAAGAAGACAACCAATGCTCTGTTCCTGAACCGCTTCGGGGGAAGGCTTTCCGTTCGGGCGGTGGCCATGATCTTGAACAAACAGGCCAAGCGGGCCGGGTTGGGGAAAAGGGTCACTCCCCACATGTTGCGGCACACCTTTGCCACCCATCTCCTGGACGGTGGGGCCGACCTGCGGGTAGTTCAGGATTTGTTAGGACATGAGAGCCTGACCGCTACCCAGGTATACACTCATGTCAGCCAGAGCCAGACACGGGAAGTCTACCTGAAGTCACACCCGAGGGCTAAAGAAGGAGATTGACGATTAGGAGACGTTCGTGAGCCTCAGTCGAACAATGAAGACAAGACTGGCCAAACTACGGGAGAACCTGGCTGCTGAGGAGATTGACGCTATCTTCATCACCCAAGCGGAGAACAGGCGTTATCTCTCCGGCTTCACTGGCTCGGCAGGCATACTTTTGATCTCACCGAAGGAAGCCATCCTGGCCACCGACTTTCGCTACTACGAGCAGGTAACAAAGGAGGCTCCGGATTTCCAACTAGCGAAGATCAAAGACAAATTCATCAACCTCCTGCCAGAGCTGGTGAGCCAGATCGGGGCCAGGCGTGTAGGCTTTGAGAGCAACCATCTCACCTATGCCGAGTACCAGCAATGGTCAGAGGCGCTCGACGGCGAACTGGTCTCAACGGAGGAAGTGGTAGAAAAGCTGCGGGCTGTGAAGGATGAAGGTGAACTGGAGTTGATCAGGAGGGCTGTGGCCTTGACCGATGCCGCCTTCGCCCATGCCTTGGAATTCATGGGGCCAGGGATGACTGAGAAGGAGGTGGCCTGGGAGGTCGAAACGTACATGCGCACCCACGGGGCTGAAGCCACAGCCTTCGACCTTATCGTGGCCGGAGGGCCCAACGGGGCCATGCCCCACGCTCGGGCCTCTGAGCAGGTCCTGCGTCCAGGTGAACCGATCGTCATGGACCTGGGGGTCAGGGTGAAGGGGTATCATTCAGACCTTACCCGCACCGTCATCCTGGGGGAACCCGATGCCCGCTTTGAGGAGATATACGGCCTTGTCTTGACGGCGCAGCGTGAGGCCGAAGGCGCGATCAGGGCCGGGATGTCCGGTGTAGAAGCCGACGCCATAGCCCGGCAGGTGATAGAGGAAGCGGGCTACGGGGAGCAGTTTGGACACGGCCTCGGCCACGGAGTTGGCCTGGCCGTCCATGAGAAACCGCGGGCAGCCAAGACCTCCGAGGATACCTTGGAGGCGGGGATGACTCTGACAGTTGAGCCGGGCATCTACATCCCTGACTGGGGAGGGGTACGCCTCGAGGACCTGGTCGTTATCGGCCAGGGTGGTGTGGAGGTTCTGAGCCAAGCCAGGAAGGATCCTGTCATCACCCTCTAGCTTTTTGTCCCTAGATGTAGTATAATTGCTCAACAATACCACAATATCTTGTGGTAACTTTGGCTGCTGCTTCTTGTCATTGTGGCAAACTGATGGTAAAATATCCTCAGGAAGGGGGTTAGCGCTCCCTTGGATGGTGTTCCATCTACCGACCATAAAGGCGAAGGCGAGGTGAGGAGATGGAGGGATTTCTTGATCAAAAGACCGTTATCGGCGCTGTTGCCGGTCTGATCGTTGGGCTCCTCGTTGGATGGCTCCTGATAGGCTGGACCCTGTGGCCGGTCACTTGGACTGAGACCGACCCCGTTGACTTGCGCCAGACTCACAAGGAGACCTACATTTCGATGGTTGCCGACTCCTACGTCCTCGATACTGACCTCGAGTCAGTGCGCAAGCGTCTGGTCGGTTTTTCCGACGAGGAGATCGGTCAGACCATCGCCAAGCTCGTAGTCCAGCATCAGGCTGCCGGGAAGTCAGCTCAGGCGCAACGGCTGCAAACGCTGGCTACGGCGTTACAACTGTCGCCAGAGCAGGTGGCTACGCCAGTGGCTACGGCTGCTCCAGTGGCAGGAGTTGAGCCCTCACCAATAAGGCGACTGCTGCCGATTTGTCTGGTATTTCTGCTCGCCTTCGTGGGGGTGGGAGGGGTTATCCTGGCGGCCACGAGGCTGCGAGGTGGAGAGTTGGCCAGGTTGCCTGGGCCGACCGTGACCACCGGAGCGGAGAGGCTAGCTGCGGAGCCCAGGGCATATGCTGTCCCGGGGGTGACAGAAGCGGACCTGGGACATTTTGTGACCACCTACAACCTGGGAGATGATGGCTACGACACCTCGTTTAGTATCGAGACCGCTGCCGGAGAGTTCCTCGGAGAGTGTGGCGTGGGTATCTCTGAGACCCTCGGTGAAGGTACCCCTGACATGGTCACTGCCTTTGAGGTCTGGTTGTTCGACAAGAATGATATCAAGACGGTTACCAACGTTCTCATGAGTAACTACGCCTACAACGACCAGGATATTCGAAACAAGCTGGCACCGCGAGGTGACCCCGTTCTGGCTCAGCAGGGGCGTTCCATTCTCCTTGAGACGCAGTCTCTGAGGGTTGAAGCTGGGATAGCTGACATGGCTTACGGAACTGGGGGAGGTTTGCCGTCCCAAAGCTTCTTCGAAAAACTCACTATTCAAATGGTGCCGTCCCTGAAAGAGGAGGCGGGTGAACGGGCTATGTCTTAGAGCCCGAAAAGTATTCGTAGTGGCGGCTTCCCCTGGCACCTGTGCGCCAGGACAGGTGAGCCGCTTCAGAGCGACTAAAGTCGCCACTACCAGCGATTTTTCGGATAGGCTCTTAGTACTAGCTCGGTTGGCCAGGTTCGAACAGTTTTCTGTGCTCTTCTAGAGC
>JBHIDP010000069.1:0-12164 GCA_046760185.1 Anaerolineae bacterium | reverse complement strand
GATCAATATGAACCAACACAATTTAAGAATCCTGATCCGCAACTTCGTCATCGAACTGATCCTCTACGGCGGGCTGGTGGTGGCCTACTTCTTGATCGTCCTGCGGCTGCTCGGCCAGTCGTTGGCCCAGCTTTTCCACAGCAATCTGGTCGCCTATGGCATCGTGGCCCTGATCCTGATCGTCGCCCAGGGCGTGTTCCTGGAAATGATCACCTCGTTCCTGATGGAGCGGCTGCCCCTGGAGCGACTGGAGTAAATGAACCGATGTACTTTCCCATCACTGGAGTGACCATCAACCCCCTGTTCCTGGCCGGCATCGGCTTTCTGGTCGGCATCCTGGGTGGGTTCTTCGGGGTCGGCGGAGGTTTCATCGCCGGGCCGCTGATGTTCTGGGCCGGCGTGCCGATGAACTTCGTGGTAGGCACCGATCTGGCCCACATGACCGGCAAATCCATCGTGGCCGCCAAGCGGCACCGCACACTGGGACATGTGGATATCAAGCTGGGCTTCGTGATGGTTGTAGGGACGATTGCCGGCGTGGAGGTCGGGGCACAGGTCATCGAGGCCCTGAAGGGGGCCGGGGCGGTGGACCTGGTGATCGGCATCGCCTACATCGGCATCCTGCTGGTGATCAGCCTCTTCACCGCCTGGGAGAGTGTGCGCGCTCTGCGCATGATCCGCACCGAGCGCCTGCCCGTACGGGACGTGCTGGGGTTCCCGGCCATCGCCCGGCGCGTGCACAGCGTTAGGCTACCACCCATGATCTCGCTCCCCGGCTCAGGTATCGCCGCCATCTCGCTGTGGACGGTGCTGGGCGTGGGCTTCCTGACTGGCCTGCTGGCCGGCTCTCTGGGCGTGGGCGGCGGCTTCATCCGTATGCCTATGCTGGTCTATTTCGTCGGCGTGCCGACCCACGTCGCTGTCGGCACTGACCTGTTTGAGATCGTCATCTCGGCCGGCTTCGGCACACTGACCCACGGGGCTAAGGGTAACGTGGACATCCTCATGGCGCTGGTGATGCATACCGGCGCGGCTATCGGCGCCCAGATTGGGGCCGTGTCCACTCGTTACTTCGCTGGCCCGCGCATCCGGCTGCTTTTCTCGGCTCTGCCCCTGATCGGGGCCATGTTGGTGGCCATCCGTCTGCTGGCCGGCGGTGTGATGACATTCTGATACGTAGTGGAGGAGACACAAGGATGAAAATTCTGATTTGTGCCGGCAAAATGCCCTACGCTGTACCGACCGTTCGGTTCGGTGGACTGATTGCCCGGCTGACCAAATCGTCGGTGATCGTCCTGACCGTAGTGGGCAGCCAGGCTGAACAGGTGGCCGGCGAAGAGACCCTGGCCCAGGCGAGGGAGATGCTGGGCGAGCTGACCGTGGAGACGAAGACCCGACGGGGTGCTCCGGCCGAGGAGATCCTAGCCGAGACCGAGGAAGGTGACTACGATCTGGTGGTGGTTGGAGCGCGGGACGTGATCGGCCTGACCGAGCTGCTCCTGGGCTCGGTGGCCCGGCACGTGGTCAACCACGCCCTAGCCTCGGTCCTGGTCGTGAAGCGCGGACGACCCAACCTGGAGCGATTGCTGATCTGTACCGGAGGGCGGGAGATAGCTGAGCCGGTCATCAGGATGGGTGCGCGCTTGGCCCAGGCTGCCGCGGCCCGGGCCACGCTGCTGTACGTGGTCAGCCCGGTGCCCAGCATGTACACCGGGCTGAAAGCCCTGGAGGAGACGCTGTCTGAGCTGTTGCAGACGGATACACCGGCCGCCCGACACCTGCGACATGGGGCCGAGATTCTGGATCAGTATGGTGTAAAGGCAGAGTTGGAACTGCGCCACGGTGTGGTGGCTGACGAGATCCTGCGCGAAGCCCATCAGGGCGACTACGACCTGATCGTCATCGGCACCGGGGTGGGGGGCAACCGCTTGAAGGGCTTGCTAATGGAGGACGTGACCGGGCACATCGTTGATCATGCCCTGCGCCCGGTGCTGGTGGTACAGCCCCAGGGTTGATTGCTCCCTCAACCGTCCGGAGGCTGAGGCGTGAAAGCCGTACAGCTTGAAACAAGGATATGAGGTGATCAATGGAAATCTCAAAGATGACCAAGAGGGAACTACGAGAGTACGTGGATTTCTTGTTGCGCCAGTACCGCATCGTGGATGCGTTTTGGTTCTTGGCCGTGGAGGACGAATTCGGCCTCGATACGGCGGTCAGGTTTAACGAGGAGATTTGGGCCAGGATCGGTTCGTTGGCGGCCAAGGAGATGAAAGAGAGATTTGGTATCAAGGCCCAGGGAATTCCGGCCGTCATCGAAGCAGTGTCCTATTTCCCCTGGACCCTCATCACCGGCTATGAAATCGAACAGAGCGAGGATAGAGCTGTGGTCCGTGTACCACATTGTCCTCCCCAGGCAGCCAGGTTGAGACAGGGGAGGGGCGAGTTCCCCTGTAAAGCTATGCACCTGGCAGAGTTCACAAACATTGTTAAGGTAATTGACGAGAAGGTTGAAGTGCATTGTGTGATAGCCCCCCCGGATCCGCATCCTGATGAGCTTTGGTGCCAATGGGAGTTCAGGCTCAAGCAGGACAGTTGAAAGGCATTAAGGCGAAAGCCGCACGTCTCTAGCGGGCGGGCTCCCACGCCCGGCTATCCGGCGGCGTGGGAGCCGCCTCTGCTGATCGCAACGTGTTACTTTTTCCTCAATGCGTTGAAAGGTGGAGGATTTGCGCGTCCTGATGCTCTCCAAAGCGTGCATCGTGGGCTCCTACCAGAGGAAGCTGGAGGAGCTGGCCAAATTCCCGGATGTGGAACTGACGGTCATTGTACCACCCTATTGGCGTGATGAGCGGGGGGTGATGCCCCTGGAACAAGGGCACACCCTCGGCTACCAGATGATCGTGGCGAAGATGGCCCTCAACGGCCACTTCCACCTCCACTTTTATCCGGGCCTGGGCCAACATCTACGGCGTTTGAGACCAGACATCCTGCACATTGACGAGGAACCCTACAACCTGGCCACCTTTCAGGCCATGTGGCTCGGCCGCCGCATCGGGGCCAGGACCCTCTTCTTCACCTGGCAGAACCTGCACCGCCGTTACCCCCCGCCCTTTCGCTGGACAGAGTCCTACGTCCTCCGCCAGACAGACTACGCCATTGCCGGAAGCACTGAAGCATTGAGGGTGTTGAGGACCAAAGGGTACCAAGGGCCCGTCAAGGTCATCCCGCAGTTTGGGGTGGACCCAGAAATATACAAGGAACTGAAGGAACTGGAGGAAAACTGGCCCTTTACCATCGGTTACGTAGGGCGGCTGGTGGAAGAGAAGGGGATACACTTGCTGCTGCGGGCTGTAGCCAAGTTGGAGGGGGACTGGAAACTGCACATCTTGGGCAGCGGTCCTTTCAAAGGGCATCTGCAAGAACTGGTTCAGCAACTGGCCCTGGAGGAACAGGTGGTTTTTGATTGGCCGCGGCCATCGGAAGAGATGCCCACCTATTACAACAAGCTGGATACCCTGGTTCTCCCCTCCCTGACCAGGCCCAACTGGAAGGAACAGTTCGGGCGGGTGCTTATTGAAGCCATGGCCTGTGGGGTGCCAGTGGTCGGTTCCGATTGCGGTGAAATTCCCCAGGTCATTGGCCAGGCCGGACTCATCTTCCCTGAGGGTGACGTGGCTCAATTGCTGGCTCATCTGGCCGAACTGAGGGATAATCCAGACCTACGCCGGCAACTGGCGGAGAGGGGACGGAAGCGGGTATTGAGCCACTACAGTCAGGTTCACGTAGCCACCCAAACCTATGAGGTATATCGAGAGTTGGTTGGGTGAGTCTGCGCGTCCTCTGGCGTACTTCGAAAGTCCAATCCGTTTGGGCTCTCTTTTAGGGGAGCCTTTTGTATGGTATAATGTGATTGGGACCATTCCTTCTGTCGCCGGGAAACAGATCACCAAAGACCATTTGTCATCTAACAATGCGTATCGGGCTCAACGCCCAGCTACTATCTCTAACAGAAACCTACCGAGGAGCGGGCATAAACTGGTACATCCGCAACCTCCTCCTCAACCTACCACAGGCCGGCCCGCGGCACCACTACATCGCTTTCCTCAACGAAAAGGGGATATCCAGCCATCATCCGGCCCTGACCTTGCGCCGCTCACGTCTGCCGACGGCCAAACCGCTGGTTCGCATCCTGTGGGAGCAACTATGGCAGCCCTGGGCCGCTCTACGAGAGGGCACGGACCTGCTTCACTGCCTGGCTTTCGTGCGGCCCCTCTTCTCCCTCTGTCCTGTGGTAATAACCATCTACGATCTGAGCTTCCTTCTGTTTCCCGCCAGTTTTAAGCCAGCCAATCGCCTCTACCTGACCTATCTGACACGCTACTCGGTCAAGCGGGCCGCGCGCCTGATCGCCATCTCAGCCAGTACCAAGAACGATCTGGCGAAGCTGCTTCAAGTGCCTGAGCAGAAAGTTGATGTAGTGCATTGCGGCGTTGATAAGACCTTCCGGCCTATAGAGGATCAGCGCCAATTGGCAGCCTTTCGAAGCAAACGTGGTCTTCCCGAAAAGGTGATCCTCTTTGTGGGTACCATCGAACCACGCAAGAACGTGATCGGTCTGATCGCAGCCTACAGCCATCTGAAAGAGGATTTTCCCCACGTGCTGGTCATCGGTGGGGCCAAGGGGTGGTTCTACGAGGAGGTATTTGAGGTGGTTGAGAGATTGGGCCTTCGTGAGCGAGTCATCTTCCCCGGTTACATCCCTCAAAGCGAACTGCCACTGTGGTACAACGCCGCCCAACTTTTTGTCTATCCATCCCTCTACGAGGGATTCGGTCTCCCTGTGTTGGAGGCCATGGCCTGCGGTACGCCGGTGATCACCTCCAGCACTTCGTCCCTGCCGGAGGTGGTGGGCCAGGCTGGTCTTACCGTGGACCCTCTGAACAGCGAAGAGATTGGCCAGGCCATGAGGCAAATGCTGGGTGATAACGAGCTGTGGGATCAGATGCGACAGCGGGGCTTAGAGCGGGCCCGAGAGTTCTCCTGGCTTCGAACGGCCCAGGAGACGGTGCGGGTCTACGAACGAGCCCTGGGAGATGGAGGCGAGCCACATGTTTGAACGGTATCGTCGGTGGTTGACGGTCGCTCTGATGGGGGTTGACATCGTGCTGATCAATGTCGCTTTCGCCCTGGCCTACTGGGTACGCTATGAACTAGAGTGGATCAGACCCCTGCATGAGTTCAACTATATCCCCTTCCAATGGTACTTGCCCGTTGCTCTGGTCCTTACGGTCATCCTGCTGATTGTCTATCAGTTGGAAGCGGTCTATCACCAGCCGCGGGGGGCCTCGTGGTTGGATGAGGTCTACGCTATCTTTAAAGGCACCCTCATCGGCATCGCCATCATGATCGTTATTTTCTTCTACTATCGGCCCCAGTTCTATTCCCGGCTTATGTTTGGGTATGCCGGGGTTCTCATTGTCGCCCTGCTGAGCCTGGCCCGTCTGGTGGTACGCATCACGCGCGACCGGTTACACAAGAGAGGCATCGGTGTGGACCGGGTGCTGATAGTGGGTGCTGGTGAGGTGGGACGGGCCATTATGCGCAATATCATGGCCCGTCCAGAGTTGGGATACCAGGTGGTGGGGTTCGTTGATGATGATCCGGCCAAACAAAAGGCAGCTATTGGTCGTTTCATGGCTTTGGGTAACACCGACGATATTCCTCGTGTCGTACGAGAGCACAACGCTGACGAAGTGATCATCAGTTTGCCCTGGATGTCGCACCGCAAGATTATGAAGATCATGGCTCAGTGTCAACGGCAGGGGACGAGAGCCATGTTTGTGCCTGATCTCTTCCAGATGAGACTGAGCCAGGTGCATCTGGACGACATCAACGGCATCCCCCTCCTCGGGCTCAAGGGAGTATCAATCCGAGGCTGGAACCTGGCTGTCAAGCGGGCTATTGATATCGTCGGTTCCCTAGCCTGTCTGATCCTCCTCTCACCGCTGCTACTGCTCATTGCCATGGCCATCAAGCTGGATTCACGCGGGGCAGTCCTTTTCGCTCAGACCAGGGTGGGGCGTGGGGGCAAGAGGTTCACCCTGTACAAGTTCCGTTCCATGCGAGAGGGGGCTGAGGAAGAGAAGAGGGAGCTGACTGGCCTCAATGAGACTGCGGGGCCTATCTTCAAGATCCGCGACGATCCTCGCCTGACCCGGCTCGGCAAGTTCTTCCGCCGCACCAGCCTGGACGAACTACCTCAACTGTACAACGTTCTGCGGGGAGATATGAGCCTCATCGGTCCTCGCCCTCCCCTCCCTTCCGAGGTAGAGCTCTACGAGGACTGGCACATGAAGCGCTTGGAGGTTGCTCCTGGTATGAGCGGATTGTGGCAGGTGAGTGGCCGTAGCGAACTCAGCTTCGACGAGATGGTGATGTTGGACATCTACTACATCGAGAACTGGTCGCTGGGACTGGACTTCAAGATCATGCTGCGTACAATCCCCACTGTCATCTTCGCCAACGGCGCATACTGAACATGAAACTTGTCGGAAAGTCGGGAGAAGCCCTCGGCGTGAGCCTTCGGTGAGCTCAGTCGAACCGCCGATGGGAGCCGTCACAGCTAGCCCAGGGGTCTGATTGCTGGGCTAGCTGTGACCCTCCGTGCGCCTTACGGCGCAGGCTTCATGTTTTCCGAGAGGATTCAACATGAAAAAAGGGGTGAAAGGAACTACCCTTTCACCCCTTTGGAAGCCATATACCCGCTGTTACGCCGTTGCCATGAGTATCTCTGCCATAGGCATATCCGGTGACCTTGGATTAGGTATAACTGTTTTCGTGATCGGATCGACAATAAGGTCTAAAGCTTCTAAGATTATTTGACCGATGAGAGGTTCTGAACCCTCAACTTCACCCAATACATCAAAAATTCCATCCCTTCCTTTGAGCTCGAGGATCACACCTCTGTAAACCGGTTTTAGTTGAATTTGATTGTTTGCGTATTTCACTCTCCTCTCCCCTATCCTCCTCAGACCGAGCTCATCCGCTACATCCTGAGGTAGCACAAACATCGTGGCACCGGTATCAATGACTGCCTCAACCTCAACCGATTTTGTAGAGTTAAACAAGCTTGTAAGTTTGACCTTCTCAATCACCTTTCCCATATAAGTTCCTCCATCATACTCTCACTATCTGATCTTTCTCGCTTATTTTTCGGGCACTTTTCTAAATTGCCGTATCACTACATCTAGGCATCTTCATAAGCCAAATCTTTGACGATGAGTCAAGTTCCCTGAAATGCTAAGTACTTTCTCGAGCTTTTCTGCAATGGCGATAAGGACGGCGAGTAGGCGAAGTGCCCCGTAGGGGCATTTGGGCGTAACCGTGTGTCCGTTGATAAGCGAACTTCAGGCTTGTTCGCTAACCTTCTACTAATAAAAAGCCCCGCTTACGCGCCAGGCGTGCGGGGCTGTGTCTGTGCTGGAATGGGTCATTAGACCCAAAGGTATGTGGTTGCGGCAGTGATGCCTGACGGCTTCAGGTATATTTTACTATAGGACGACGGTCGCGGCAAGTATGTCCAGTCGAACACTACTCATAAACCCCCTTGAGCACCCACAGTGTGACCCCCCTTGCTGGGCTCCTCCTCGCTCCGATGTCGGACCAGGTCTTGCCGTGGTAGTGGTGCTCCAAAGCAGGAAGTTATTGTTGCACCAGTACCTAGGCCTTGGCCTTCTCCTCCTCCAGCTTAGAGAGGAGCTCTTCCTTCTTTTGGGCGGCCGTCTCCTTTCCTTCCTCAATGGCCTCCTCAAGGCGGGCCTTCTGCTCCTCCAGTATTACCCGGCCCTCCTCCTGCAATACCTCAGCCCTCTTCTGCAATTCCTCGGCCCTCTTCTTGGCCTCCTCTGAGAGTTCCTTAGCTCGAGCACTGAGCTCGATGCTCTTCTCTCGCAGTTTGGCCCGAGTTTCCTCTCCAGCCTGAGGTGCTAATACCACGGCCAAAGCTGCGCCTACCAGACTGCCAATAACGAACCCGGCAAAGAACTCCCAACCACCACCGCTGTTGTTAGCCATAGCAAATCTCTCCTTTCCGTTATCTTATACCTTTGGTCTGTGACTGTACTCTCTAATCCCTACTACTCCCTAAAGGATAGTTTCCTCATTTCCCTCGGCCACTGCCTCTGCCCGATAGTGCCTTAAGAATCTTGTTGGCCGCCGCAATGATACTGGCTATCTGAACTAAGGGGGAGATGAAGTTTTTGCTGACGAAGGCGGTCGTCCCTCGCACCGTCTTGACCGTTTCGTTAGCCGAATCCAGTATGGGCTTTACCTCCCTCTCCAGCAACTGGGCCAAGCTCCTCACTTGCAGGATCAGGAGGATAAGAAGGATACCTACTACCAACGATTCCAGAGCCAAAAAGATGATGGCCAAGTCCCGCAGGGTAACGACAGTCATTTTGATCCCTCTTCCCCCAAACGTTTAAGAGCCTATCCGAAAAATCGCTGGTAATGGCGACATTAGTCGCTCTGAAGCGGCTGAAGCCGCCACTACGAACGCTTTTCGGTTTAATCCCGCGAACCAACATGTTGGAAAGTATCGAAAACAGGATGGGATAGTCAAATTATATCATACCTTGAGCCATTTGGCAATTGTCAGACTCAAGGCACACCCTAGCAGTCCCTCAATGAGATGAACGTCGCCAATGGCCGGTATGGGGCTAGACAGAGTGATGGCCAGGAATTGACCTAAGGCGAACCCTATTGGGCCGGCTAGCAAAAAGATAGCCAGGTCCAACGCCGTCTTGCCCCATAGCAGATGAAAAAGGGCAGCACCGGCACAGGCCATGATCGCAGATAGAAGCAATGCTGGTGACATAATACCTCTTCTAACAGGATGAAGATAGGAACTGCTCGATTATGCCTCCCCCCACAACCAACTGACCCTGGTAGAAAACAACAGCCTGGCCCGGCGTAATAGCTCGCTGCGGCTGCTCGAATATAACCTCCACCCTCGTCCCCCCCAAGGGAACCAGCTTTGCCGCAGTCTCCACCGCCTTGTACCTGATCTTGGCCGTAATCTCCAAAGGGGCCCTGGGCTCGCCCCCCTCTACAAGATTCACCTCCCTGGCCGTCAACCGACTCTGTCCCAGCAAGTGGGCCCCGCCCACCAGCAGAGTGTTCGTCGTCGTGTCAACCTTCAGCACATACAACGGCTCCCCAGCCGAGATGCCCAAGCCACGACGCTGCCCAATGGTATAGGCAGGCAAACCCTGATGGATGCCTAACTGGCAGCCACGGTGATCCACAATAGGGCCTGGCCGGAAAGAACCAGGCCGTTGACTCCGTAGAAAGCGACGGTAATCGTTGTCGGGCACGAAACAGATCTCCTGGCTTTCAGGCTTCCTGGCCACCGGCAGGCCCCACTCGGTGGCCATGCCACGAACCTGCTCCTTGGTGTACCCCCCCAAAGGAAACAAGAGATGCCTTAGCTCCTCCTGCCCCAGCATGTAGAGGGCATAGGACTGATCCTTGGCCGGGTCAACTCCCTTGAGCAGTTGGTACCGACCATTGATCTTCCGCACGCGAGCATAATGGCCGGTGGCCAGGTAGTTGGCCCCCAGCGCTCTTGCTTTGTTGAGGAGGAAGTGGAACTTTATATGACGATTACAGGCCAGGCAGGGATTGGGGGTGCGACCCTGTTCATACTCGTCACAGAAGTAGTCAACCACAGCCGCCTTGAACTCCCGCTCGAAGTTCAGGAGGTAGAAGGGTATGCCAAGTTGTTGACAGACAGAGCGGGCATCTTCCACGGCCTGAGGAGAACAACAGCGGTTGTGGGCCAGCCCGTCACCCGTCTCCTCAGCCCAGAGACGCATCATGACGCCGGTCACCTCAAACCCCTGCTCTACCAAAAGAGCGGCGGCTGTAGCACTGTCCACGCCACCGCTCATGGCCACTATCACCCGCTCTCTTCCGAGTTCCGAATTGGAGTGGTCATGTTCTAACTCAGCGCTCATCACCCTATACTTCTCTAATTTTTTCGAGCCTCCGGATGCTTCTCGTAATAGTCCTCAATAGCCTTCTTCAGGGCATCAGCCGCCAGCACCGAGCAGTGCATCTTGATGGGCGGCAACCCTCCCAGGGCTTCCGCTATGGCCCTATTGGTAATCTCCAGAGCCTCCTCCAACGACTTCCCTTTAATCATCTCCGTAGCCATGGAACTGGTGGCAATAGCCGCCCCACAGCCAAAAGTGCGGAACCTGGCATCGGTGATGATCCCATCCTCCACCTTGATGAACATCTCCATCATGTCCCCGCAGATCGGATTGCCCTCCACACCGACACCATCAGGGTTCTCCATCTCCCCTACGTTGCGTGGGTTCATAAAGTGTTCCATGACCAGATCGCTATACCGTTGCACCTACTGACCTCCTGGCTGATTTTGGATTATGTAGCCACCTGACGATAAAGGGGTGACATGGCCCGCAGCCGCTCCACAATTTGGGGCAAGAGCTCGAGCACCAAATCAACGTCCTCCCTAGTGTTCTGTTTCCCCAGGGTCAACCGCAAGGAACCGTGCGCTACCTCCGCCGGTATGCCCATCGCCTTCAAAACATGGGACGGCTCAGGCTGGCCGGAGGTGCAAGCTGACCCGCTGGAGCCACAGATGCCATGCATGTCCAATCCCAACAAGAGGGATTCCCCTTCCACGAACTCAAAGGTGAAACTGGCGCTGTTGGGCAGACGTTGGGTAGGATGCCCGGTCAATTGGGCGCGGGGAACTGAGGATAAGATGCCCTCGATCAGACGATCCCGCAGGGCCCTCAGACGCTCGTTCTCCTCCTTTCGGTGCTGGTGAGCCAGTTTCAAGGCTGTGGCCAGACCGACGATGTAAGGCACGTTCTCTGTACCAGCCCGTCGCTTGCGCTCGTGCCCCCCTCCCGTTTGGGTTGACAACAGACGAAGGCCCTCCCGTACGTAAAGCACCCCGACCCCCTTGGGCCCGTAGAACTTATGAGCTGACAGGGAGAGGAGATCAACGTTGAGCGCATTCACATCCAGGCTGAGAGCTCCTCCGGCCTGAACGGCGTCGGTGTGGAAAAGGACGCCATGCTCATGGGCTATGCGTCCGATTTCGGCGATAGGCTCGATAGTACCTACCTCATTGTTGGCATACATGACGCTGATGAGAATGGTCCTGTCAGTGATAGCGGCCTCAACATCGGCCGGATCCACCATGCCATAGCGGTCAACAGGGAGATAGGTTATCTCGCACCCAAAGTGCTTCTCCAACTGCTCACAGGTGTGACCGATAGCGTGATGCTCAACAGGAGTGGTAATGATGTGATTGCCCTGGTCCCAGTTCATCCAGGCCACACCGCGCAGGGCCATGTTGTCACTCTCGGTACCACATGCGGTGAAGACGATCTCTCGGGAATCGGCCTTCAGGATCTGGGCCACGGTGCTCCGCGCTTCCTCGATGGCCTGCTTGGCCCGCTGTCCCAAAGTATGGACGCTGGAGGGGTTACCGTAATCCTGATCGAAGTAGGGTAGCATGGCTTTGATCACGCGAGGGTCAACAGGGGTCGTGGCCGCGTGATCCAAATAGATTCGTTTCTTGTCAGTCATCACCTGTCTCCTTTATTGTGCTCGCTGATTAGGCCGGGGGATGAGTCGTCAGCAAATCGGCCAGGGTGGTCGAGTCCAGAGCCTCCTTGATGCCATCGCGCATCTTCTTCCAGACCAGGCGGGTGGAACACTCATCCTGCAGCCCGCAGGCATCAGAGTCACGGACCTCTGCCACACATTCCCTGGGGGCGATAGGGCCCTCCAAAGCCCTTACAATCTGCCCCACGGTGATGGCTTCCGGTTTCCGGGCCAGAGAATAACCTCCGTAGGCACCTCGGGTGCTCTCCACCAACCCGGCCTGCCGCAGGAGGGCCACGATCTGCTCCAAATAGGCCACCGATATGTTCTGGATGCGGGCCACCTCGTGCAAGGGTTTTGGACCACGACCATAGACTCTAGCCAATTCGACCATGGCCCGCATACCGTACTCTCCCTTGGACGAAACTCTGATCAAGAAGCTCCCCCTCTTAGTCCTATCCGAAAAGTTGCTGGTAGTGGCGACATCAGTCGCTCTGAAGCGGCTGAAGCCGCCACTA
>JBHIDP010000068.1:0-12278 GCA_046760185.1 Anaerolineae bacterium | reverse complement strand
GAGCCCATCATCCTGCCGGACATAGACCGCGACGCACCGGAGATGCGCCACGTCCTGGTGCGCGAGGACATCCGGGCCTTCTTCGCCTATCCGATGCGACAGGAGGGGCGGGTGACCGGCTTTATCACCCTGAGCAGCCTGACTCCCCGCACCCCCTCAGCGCAGGAAGTGGCCGCATGCCAACTGCTGGCCGAGCTGGCGACCTCCGCGCTAGAGAACGCCCGACTCTTCGTGCAGGAGCAGAGGCAGACGGCCCGCATGACCCTGGTGGCCGAGGTCGGCCGCCTGGCCGTATCCACCCTGGACATGCAGAGTCTGTTGCGCGAGACGGCCGAGGCTATCCACACTGCCTTCGGTTACCACGATGTCCTCATCGCCCTGGTGGACCGCCAGGCGGACGAATTCGTGGGCATGGGCTGGGCCGGGCCCTATGCCGACGAACTGCCGGAAACGCAGCGCAAGAAGATTGACCCGCAGAAAGGGATCATTGACTGGGTGGCTCGCGTGGGGGAGACTCTGGTCGCTAACGATGTCAGTCAGGAGCCGCGCTATCGGGCTCTCTTCCCCGAAACCCGCTCGGAGTTGTGCGTGCCCATCAAGGCCAAGGGTGAGACCATCGGCATCCTCAATCTGGAGAGTGACCAGTTGGACGCCTTCTCGGCCGATGACGTCGCCACCTTCGAGGCCCTGGCCGACCGGTTGGCTGTGGCCATTGAGAATGCCCGGCTGTTTCAGGAGACCCAAGGGACAAAGGACTATCTGCAGACCCTTATCGCCAGTTCCCCCGACGCCATCGTCACTACCGACACCCGAGGGTGCATCACCTTCTTCAGTTCCGGCGCGACCACCATGTTCGGCTATCCGCCGGAGGAGGTCGTGGGCCAGCCCGCCGCCGACTACTTTGCCGGGGGTGTCGAGGAGGCGCGCAGGGTGGCCAAGCGGCTGGCGCGAGAGGAGCAGGTGATGAGCTATGAGACGATCATCCTGGCCAGGGACGGCCGCCGGGTGGAGGTCAGCCTCTCGATCGGGCTCCTGCGTGGGCCGGGGGCCCAGCCTATTGGCGGCGTGGCCGTCCTCAAAGATATCAGCGAGCAGAAGCGGCTGCGAGAAGAGAGCGAGCAGCGCCTGGTGGAACTGACCGCCCTCTTCGAGGTCTCCAGCGCCCTGCGAGGCGCGGCCACCGTGGATCAGATGCTGCCCATCATCCTGGACAAGACCCTGGATGTGGTCGGTGCCCAGACCGGCCTCCTGGCCTTGTTGGAGGCCGGGCCAGAGGTGGTGGTGGGGGCAGCCCGCGGGCCAGAGGTAGCCAGGCCCGGAGCCCGCTTCCCCCTGGAAATGCTGCCGGCCGTGTGTCCGGTGCACACCGCGATGGTCTGCACCGAGTCCCACGACTGCCCCCTCTTCGGCCCGGCGCGGGGACAGATTTGCTTCCCCTTGCAGACCGGTGAGGCGGTGGTGGGGCTCATGGCCGTAGAGCCGAGAACCGCGGAGGCCTTGGGCCCAAATGAGACGCGTCTCCTCACCGCCATCGCCGACATGGCCGGCAACGCCATCCATCGTGCCTCCCTCTTCGAGCAGTTGCAAGCCCGAGTGCGGGAGCTGACCACCGTCTACGAGGTGGGCAAGGCGGTCACAGCTATCCTGCACATCAAGGACGTGCTGGGCCTGGTGGCCGAGGTTGCTCCCCGCGCCCTCCATGCCGAGGGCTGCTACCTCTTCCTGTGGGAGGAACGCCAGGAGCGGCTGGTGCTGCGGGCGGTGGAAGGCTATCCACCCGAGTTGGTGGGAGAGATGAGATATCGCCTGGGCGAAGGGCTGGCCGGTCGGGTCTTCCTGGAGGGGAAGATGGCCAACGTGCCCGACCTGGCCGCCGATCCCCGCTGGAAACGGGAGCCTGAATACGAGGCCGCGCTCCCTTCCGGCCTGGCCAACAATGCCCTGGTCGTCCCCCTGGTGGTGGGGACGAAGACCCTGGGCGTGCTGGGAGTGGTGAACAAGATCGGAGCGCTGGCCCCTTCGACGGAGTTTACAGTGAGCGAAGTCGAACTGCTCAGGGCAGGCTTCACCGAAAGCGACGAGTCGCTGCTCACCGCTCTGGCCGGGCAGGTGGCGGTGGCCCTGGAGAACGCCCGCCTGTACGGGGACGTGCGGGACCTGTCGGTGGCCACTATCCGTTCCCTGGCCACAGCCATTGACGCCCGCGACCCCTACACCAAAGGTCACTCCGACCAGGTAGCTCGGCTGAGCGTGCTCCTGGCCTGGGAGTTGGGCTGGCAGGGGGCCGATTTGGAGATGCTGGAGTTCGCCGCCCTCTTGCACGACGTAGGCAAGATCGGCATCCCCGATGCGGTCCTGAAGAAGACTGAGCCGCTGACCCTCGAGGAATGGAACAACATCCACCTCCACCCCTACCACAGCGCTCAGATGGTGAAGCCGGTGGAGCCCTTGCAGCGCATCATTCCCTGGATCTATCACCACCAGGAGAGGTGGGATGGGACGGGGTATCCGGACGGGCTGAAGGGAGAGAAGATCCCATTGGCCTCACGGATCATCGCCGTGGCCGACGCCTTCAACGCCATGACCACCGACCGTCCCTATCGCAAGGCGAAGACGCGGGAGGAGGCCATCGAGGAGCTGCGGCATGGGGCCGGCAGCCAATTCGACCCGCGGGTGGTGGAGGTGTTCGTGCGGTTGCTAGAGGAAGAACTAGACATAACGGGGGGGGGGGGGGGCGGAAATTCTTCTGGCGCCGCCGGGCCGGTGGTAATTAGATTCTCGATTGCCGATTTTCGATTTTAGATTGCCGATTGCCACGTGACAAATCGCAAATCAAAAATCGCAAATTGAAAATCACAATAGACGGAGATGAGTGACCCGGGGGTCTATGATCACCTCGTCGGCCTCGAAGTCCAACTTCATCCGCCATTTCTGTAGCGTGGCTGCACCGATAATCGCCGGTTCAGACAGGCCAGGGATGAGCATGAACTCGTCCGAGAAGCGGTAGCCATCCACGTAGAAGTTGAGGCGCACTGCTGCTTCGGCTTGGAGCATCCTCCCCTCTTCAGCCGTGCCGAAATCCATCGGCTCGGGAAGGGGCACGATGATTTCGAGCTTCTCGGCCAACTCAGGCTGGATGCAGGAGTAGGTGGAGCCGCTGTCGAAGATGGCCACTTCCTCCCGGCTCCCTTTCGAGCCGACCAAGCGGATGAGCTTCTGAATGATAGCCACAGGTTCACCTTTCTTTCAATTCAATTATACCACAAGTACATCGGCCGGTCAAAGTCGAGCACTTCGGAGAGCCGACAGAGTGCAACTTCGTCGGATCGCAGGATAAGGGTACAGATCAGCAAGGATGTGTTCGTGTCTTGTCGAAGTCAACTCCCTGAGCCAGAGCAAACGGAGTAGCTTACCTGCCACTTGGGGACTGAAGAGAGTAGAGACAGCAGATGACTGACCCGCTGAAGGATCTATATTGCCGACTACCACACGACAAATCACAAATCGCAAATGGGAGATAGCCCTCTGATTGGATTGGCAGAATTTAGGAGGCTCAGAGCCAGCGGGGACCTTACCGTGGAGGTCACCGATCACCTGGCTGTTCAGGCTGCCTCTGCTTTCATGAGCCACTACCTGGCCACAGGTGAATATCTGTCTGAGGCCATCACCCTCCTGTGTGAAATTGCAACACTCGATGACGAGGGCCTGGCTAAGCCGGGGCTGAAGGGAATCTTCCCCTTTCTGGTGGAGAGGCTGAGTGATTCGTTCAACCCGGAATACTGTCCCCTTTACGATCGAGCCTTCGCCCAGGTTGTGGAGTTCTGTCGGCATCTGCCGGCCGGGAAAGCCCTGGACACCGAGTTGAGACGGTTCGGCTTGATGACCGGCCAGGACCTCCTGGATCGCAAGGCAAGGATAAAGGAACTAAGGGGGAGATTCGACCCCTCCCTGAAAGGGATCATCCAGAAGGTATTTGTCCTATCTAGAGTAACCCTGGGGGCTGAGATAGCGGTGACCAGCGTCGTCCTGGCCAAGATGAGGCAGACTTTCCCCAGTGCCGAGTTGGTGCTTCTGGCAGCCCCGCGCATGAGAGAGCTCTTTGGCGGCGATGCAAGGGTAAAGGTTCGCGAGATCCAGTATGAGAACAGCGGTGGGTTGATCGAGCGGCTCAACAGTTGGCTCGATGTGGTCAAAGCTATAGATGACGAGAAAAGGGGACTAGGGCCCGACCAGTATCTGATCGTTGACCCGGATTCGAGGCTCACCCAACTCGGTCTTCTCCCCCTGGTGGAAGATGAATCCAGGTACTACTTCTTTGAGAGTCGCGGCTACAGAAAGGCGGGGATAGGATGTATCAGTCAACTGACCGTGAGTTGGCTAAACGAACTCCTCGGCACGGATGACGAGCTTTACCCCTATGTCAGCCTGCTCAAGGAACACAGAACTTTCGGCAAACAGCTCTGTCAGAGGCTACGCAGGGAAGGCGCACCCTACCTGGTGAGCACCAACTTCGGGGTAGGCGGCAATATGCGCAAGAGGATCCCCGACCCATTTGAGGAAAGATTGCTGCTTAGCCTCATAGATGACGGTGCGGTGGTGATCATGGGCAAGGGAGTGGGAGAAGAAGAGCTGAGCAGAGCCAACCGACTGATTGACAGATTGAGAGAGAGGGGCAAAGTAGTGACTGAGGTTGACGAAGGGAACGCCTCAGATATACTCAGAGCGGAAGCGATTCGGTCCGATGTCGTCACCTGGGAGGGTCGCCTCGGTATCTTTTGTGCCCTGATCGCTGAAAGTGACGAGTACATCGGCTACGATTCGGCCGGCCAACACATCGCTGCTGCTCTGGGGGTGCCGACCGTAGATATTTTTGCCGACAGCACTTATCCCCTGATTTCCGAACGCTGGCGGCCCTACGGCAAAGGGATGGTCAAGGTCGTAAAAGCAGATGCGGCGCACCTCGAGGCGACAAAACCTGATCTGGACCCGATCCTGGCCGAGGTCATGGCTCGGCATCGGGAGATAAGAAATCAAAAGAGCGTGGCTAAAATCTGTGGAGGAGTGGAGCCTTTAGGCGGATAAAACCGGCTCACCTGTCCTGGCGCACAGGTGCCAGGGGAAGCCTCGACTCCCACAAGTTTTAGCCAGACTCAAATCAAAATTGACCTGCGGTTGGCTTCATTCGATGGTCAGGGCACCGCGTACCTGGCCAATAAGCTCGAAGTAGCGGGCGGTCTCGCGGGTTTCGACCGTGCGAGGGCGAGGCAGGTCAATGGGGACTACCGTGGCAATCTGGCCCGGTCTGGGGGTCATCACCGCTACCCTGTCTGAGAGGAAGACCGCCTCGGGGATGCTGTGGGTTACAAATATGACCGTCACATCGGCCTTGCTGTAGATGTTGAGTAGCTCCATGTTCATCCGTTCCCGGGTCAATTCGTCCAGGGCCCCGAAGGGCTCGTCCATCAGCAGGATGGAGGGGCTGAAGGAGAGGGCGCGGGCGATGGAGACCCGCTGCTGCATCCCTCCCGAAAGCTGCCAGGGGTAGCTGTTGGCAAACTCCGACAGGCCGACCAGTTCCAGCATTTCGTTGGCACAGCGCTCCCTATCCGCCTTGGGGAACTTCATCACCTCCAGGGGAAGTTGCACATTCTTGCGCACCGTGCGCCACTCGTACAGTACGGGTGCCTGAAAGACTATACCGTAGTCGCGATCCAAGCGAGCCTGCTCCGGGGTTTTGCCCTTGATGATGATCTGACCTTCGGTGGGCTTGATCAGGTCCCCCAGGAGGCGGAGCAAGGTTGATTTGCCGCAACCGGAAGGGCCGATGAAGGTCACGAACTCGCCCGGTTCAATGGACAGGTTGACACATTCAAGGGCGACCAACTCGGTATCAGCGGTCTTGAAGACCTTTCTGACTCCCTCGATCTCGATGATCGGCTGGCTACTTCTTCCCACCCCGAACCTCCTGAGTTCGCTGATTTTCGATTTGCGATTTCAGATTTGCGATTTTGGATTTGGCAATCGGCAATCGAAAATCTAAAATCGAAAGCACGGCTCAAAGGCTGAGTTGGCTCAACCGCTGGAACAGAGGGCGCAGTTCCAGATAGAGGTCCCGATAGAGGGCAAACAGTTCCGAGTATACCTGGTGACGGTCACCGTCCGGCGGCAGGGTCCCCCGGATCCTCACCATCTGCTCCGTTCCCTCCACAAAGTGGTCGAAGACGCCCACCCCTTTGCCGGCGATAATGGCTGCCCCTAACACTTCCGCCTCGGTGACCTCTGGAACCACCACCACCTTCCCCGTCACATCCGCCTTTATCTGGTTCCAGGTCTGGCTTCTGGCCTGCCCCCCACACACCCTGAGCTCCTCGATGTGCCCCCCCGCCTCCTCTATCCTGTCAACTACATCTCTGATAGCGTAGGCCACGGACTCCAGGACAGCCCGGGCAAAGTGATCGGCACGATGGGACAGGGATAGGCCAAAGAAGACTCCTCGTGCGGCCGGGTCCCAGATGGGACTCCGCTCACCGGCCAGGTAGGGAAGGAAAATCAGTTTTTCCGATCCGACAGGCACTTTAGCCGCCCGCTGCACCAGGCTGGAGTAATCCTCATCGGAGCCCAGAAGATTGTCTCGAAACCATTGCAGGGCTTTGCCGGTAGTGGAGATGGGGCCCCCGATGTACCAAAGCCCCTTCATAAAGGAGGATATGGCCATGACCCCTGCCCCCGGCAGCGGCCGATCCCAACAGAGGTTGATCCCCTGCGAAGTACCTCCCCTGTCGCGGGCCAGCCCCTTTCGCACCGTACCGGTACCTATGAGAGACTCAAAGAAGTCAACGATCCCCCCTACAACCGGCAGCCCGGCCTTCAAGCCTGTCGCCTCGGCCGCCTCGGCGGTGACCAGGCCGACCTGGCTGCCCATCTCCACCAGGGGAACGAACTTGTCAGAGTCCAGATCAGCCGCCTGAAGCAACTCATCTGACCAGGGCTTAACCCCCTCAGCCGTGGAGCCTGAGAGCTGATCTGTCAAATGATAGGTGACAAAATCCCAACTCTGCAAGTACCAGCTTGTCTCCGCGTGCAGATGGGGGCAGTTATTCTTCAGCCAGAGGACCTTAGGCACGAAAAAGAAGGATGGGACCTGGCGCCCCAGCCGGTCTGAGAGGAGGCGGGCCTCCGCCGTAGCCCTGAGGTCCATCCAGGTCAAAGCATTACCCACAGGCTGCATACCCTTGTCCAAGGCAACCACCGTCGGGCCCTGCCCTCCGACGCAGAGAGCGAGGGCTGGTGAAGCATCAATGGCCGAGGTCAACTCCCTCAAAGCTTCAACCGTGGCCGTCCACCAGTCGGCAGGGGCCTGCTCCGCGGCGTTCGTATCTTCATGCAGTATGAGGTTATATCCCCGGCGGGTGAGAGCCAACAGCTTTCCTGTCAGGTCGAAGGCGGCCACCTTTGTCTCGGTGGTACCCACGTCCACCCCGATCAACAGCTCAGAACCCAAACCGATGCACCTCCCCCAAATGAACCAAGGCTGCCGCCGGCCATGGGGGGAACAAAGGCCACAGAATCACCATCTTTCAAAGTGGTGCCGTACCCGGCCAGCCTGGCGCTGGGCACACCGTTGACGATGAGGAGCAGGTTTGGACCGGGCCGGCCTGCCTCACCATCGTAGAGAAGGGTGTGACAACTCCCCCCCGTCAGGGCATCAACCGCGGCCAACAGGTCGTAGAGGGTAGAGCCCTCCGGCAGCTCCAGTTGAGTCTCCTTTATCCTGGTACGGACCCGGTAGAGGGAAGTAAACTTGACCTGGACCTTCACTGCACTCCTTATGTTGACATCCGCGCGATGTACGCTTCAATCCCCAACTCGGCCAGCTTGGCCGCCTGAGGAACACCTTCGCTGTCCCAACCACGCAGGGAATAGTATTCGTCAAGCATGTAGTTCATCCCCTCTTCGGTCAGCACAGCCCCCTTGGAGCGCTCCCCAACTATGGGAGTGTAGCACCGTCCGGGCAGGGAATCGTCCTTGCGCCTGAACCCCTCGGCCACATTGAACACCCGTTCCAGGTTCCAGATCCTCTCCCCAAGGGTCATGAACTCCTCCGCCGACAGGGAGGTGCCGGTCGCTCCTTCCAACAGAGCCAGATAACTTTCCAAAGGGAGGACAAATTCGGAGAAACGACAGCCAACCAGGGTGAAGATGGCATTGACCTTATCCTGAATCTCCTTGACCATGGCCGCCTTCCCTTCCACGGCATCCATGTCCACGAAGCCCATGATCTCCGCGCCGATGGGAGCCCGCTTGTGGCAGCCCCCCCGGTTGGCCGTGGCAAAGGATAATCCCGTCCCTTTCATGCGTCTAGGCATCCAGGCCGCAAAGCCGGAGTTCTTGACCTGCATAGCGAAGGCAGGAGCCTCACCACCCAACTCCCTGGCCGCCACACCCGGTCCCTCGGCCAGAAGGTCCCCCAGCCCTCGGCGGTGGGCGATATCCTCCAGCAACGTCAACACTGCTCTTGGGTCCCCAAACTTCAGTTTACTACCCTCCCCCTTGATGATCCCCTTCTCCGCACATTCCAAGGCCAGGGCTACTGCAGTCCCGGCGGTGAGGGTATCCATACCAAGCCGCTCACAAAGGTCGTTGGCTTTGGCCAGCGCCTCAGCGGAACTGTTCAGCACCTCTGAGCCAAGGGCATACATGGTTTCATACTCCGGCCCCCGAGTGACCAGGCCAGCCCAGGGCCCTTTGTTGATGTGGTGCACCTGGCCGCAGTGGACGGGGCAGGCGTAACAGGAGATGATGCGGGTGGGGTAATCCCTGGCATAGGCGTAGCTGTCAATTTTGTCGGCATCGGCGAAATAGCCCATGTAGTGGTTCCTGGTAGGCAAGGCCCCCTGCTCGTTGACCACGCCCATGCCCGATCCAGTGCCGTGACGGGAGAACATTCCCAGCAGGGAGAATTCGTTGGCCAGTTCCTTGTTGATAACACTGTTGGCCTCATCAACGGCCGCCAGAAAAGCCCCCCTGTCGTAGACATCCAGGCCCCGGGTGCCACGGATAGCGATGGCCTTCAGCCTCTTGCTCCCCATGACCGCTCCAGCCCCACCCCGTCCGAAGACCCGGCGGCCCGAAAGGATAGCGGCAAACTTCACCAGGTTCTGGCCGGCCAGACCAATGGTGATAACCCTGGCCTGCGCTACCCCTAACTCCTCCCTGACCACCTGTTCAGTCCCCAGGGAATCCATTTTCAGCAAGTGGGCAGCGTCGTGGAAGGATACATGCCCATCGTCAATGAAGATATAGGACCAGTCGTCGGCTTGCCCCTCAAAGATGAGGGCATCGTAGCCAGCGAATTTGATCTCGGCACCAAGGTCACCACCAGCGTAGGTGTTCAGGATGGTCCCGGTCAGGGGCGATTTGGTCACCAGGCAGGTCTGGGCGAACATGGGGGCCAACGTTCCAGTCAAGGGGCCGGTGCTGAAGATCAACCTGTTTGCCGGGCCGAGGGGATCAGCGCCAGCCACCATTTCGTCAAGAAGGAGCTTGACCCCTCGCCCCATGCCACCCACATACTCCTCCAGTTGAGCAGTCGTCTCCTCCACCGCATAGGTTCGCCGGTTGAGATCAATGCGCAACATCCTATCCCAGTTGCTGCTAGCCATTTTCCCCTCCGTCCTGCCACAACAGGGCATCAACGAAACAGTATTCGATACAGCGCGGCGCACCACCACACAGGTCACACTTGTAGGGCACTGACCTCTCCTGGTCAAACCAGATGGCCTGATAGGGACAAGCTTCCACGCAGACAAGACAGCCGGTACACTCTTCCTCTTTCAGCACAACCTCCCTTCCCGAAACATAGAGCCCCTCTGTCGGGCAGGCCTCCACGCAGGGGGTGCCCTGGCAGTCTATCTGTCTGCAAATCTGCAACTGTGGGGGCTGCGGCCACCTCTTGACCACCCGCACCCGGGCCAGTTTGGGATTGGTCAGGCCTGTCTTCTCGATGGAGCAGATGAGGCTACAACTCTCGCACTCGGTACAGCTCTCCTCGTTGACAAGTAGTGGACTTTGGTTCATCCTGCCTCCTCAATCCATAGTGACCACTACACGGTAGGTGTTGAGGCTGATGGCTTCTTCGAAAGCCTGCTCTATCTCCTCAAGAGGATGAACTTTCGAGATGAGCGGCTTCACATCTATGATCCGGTTTGATAGGACCTCGGTGGCCTGCCTGAAATCGTCCCAGGATTGGCTCATGGTCCCCGTCAATACTATCTCCCGATGGTGAAAGAAGTCAGGATCGAGAGTAATGGTCGTGCCTCTAGGCTGGATGGCGGCGAAGATTTGCACCCGTCCCCCCTTGGCTGCCGCCCGCACGCCAGCCTCTATCGCACTGCCTGCCCCGATAGCAGCGATGATTACCTCTGCCCCTTGACCCGACGTCAGCTCCTTGACCTTGCCAACTAGGTCCTCTTCTTCAGGGTTGATGGTGAAATCGGCCCCCAACTCCCTGGCCTTGGCTAGGCGGGCTTCACTGATCTCGCTGACCATCACCGTCGCCCCTCTCTGTTTAGCCAGCAGGAGATGGAACAATCCCATGATGCCAGCCCCAACAATGACCACGAAGTCCCCATACTCAATCTTGACCTTTTTGACGCTGCGCAGCACACAGGCCAGCGGTTCAGAAAGACAGGCTTCGACGAAGGGTAGATCATCGCTCACTTTGAAAACCTGGTACCCTTGAGCCACCACGTACTCGCTCAAGCCCCCTGGTCCGGCGATCTCACCCTTGCCTACAGCCCGGCGAGCATGGTCGCATATGTTGTTGTACCCACGGCGACAGGCGTAGCACTGACCACACCTCTTCAGGAGAGCGACGGCCACCCGATCACCGGCGCTGACCGGATTGTCCACCCCTGACCCAACCGTCTCCACCACACCGGAGACTTCGTGCCCGCCCAACAGGGGATAGAATCTATCATCTATGCCGGCAAAGACCCGTTGCTCCCAGGTGCAAAGGGCACAGGCCCGCACACGGACCAGGACCTGGTCAGGGCCAGCTTCAGGGATAGCAACCTCCTGTAGCTCCACCTTCCGAGGCCCGGCCAAAACGGCACGGCGCATTGTCTTCTTTGGCATCGTCAGCGGCCCCCATTTCTAAGCCCATATTTCGCACCCCTCAGGCTTCTACTCGGATCCCGCTGGAGTCGAGGCTTCAGCCGGTTGCACCGGCCCGCCAATCCGCCTAAAGGCTCGACTCCAACCTTTAATGACGCTCTTGGGATAGATAAGACGGCGGAGGGTGCGAAAAACAAGCTAAGAGTCAAGCCTTAGACCTCCGAGGTCTCCAAGCGGGTAGTCATCTCTGTCAAAACACTCACAAGAACCACGGGTTCGCTATTGGAAAGCCACCTTCTAGACCTCGGAGGTCTGGTCACAGGCATTTCCGGACACCCTCTAAGTTTCAGTCCAATCACCGGAGCTTCTCCAGAGCGGTTTCCACCGTTGCATCCTCATGGATGATGGCTGCCACCGCCGCCGTCATCTTCTCCGGGTGGTCATGACCCCATATGTTACGGCCCATGGCTACCCCTCTTGCGCCCCCATCCATAGCCTCGCGCACGGTGCGTAGCACATCGCCATCAGTATCCATCTTGGTCCCACCGAGGATGACCACCGGTACGTAACAGCTCTCGGTGACGGCCTTGAAGGTATCTACACTGCCGGTGTACTGAGTCTTAATGATGTCGGCTCCCAGCTCCGCTCCGATGCGCACAACCATACGGATGTTCTCCACCGTGCGCGAATCCTCGCCCCCCTCAAAGCCACGGGGCAACATCTCAGCCATAAGGGGCAGGCCCCACTCGTTACAGCGGGCCGACAACTGAGCCAGGTAGGAAAGGTTATCGTGCTCCCGTTCAGCCCCGGGAAAACCCATGCAAACCACACCATCGGCTCCCAGACGCAGGGCCTCTTCAGGTCCGAAGAGGAGCCGGCCGCGCCACTTTCGGCCGCCCAGACGGGAGACCCCTCCATCTGCTCTCAGTATCAGTCCCACCGCTGCCAGTTCCTCAGGAAAGGTCGTGGCCAGGCCGAAGGTAGTCATGATAGCATCAGCTCCCCCAGCTACCACCTTCCTGATGGTTTCCCCCGGCCTCTCGTTCCCCGGTTGAGGGCCAAAGAATCCCCCGTGATCCATGGCCACGATGAGAGCCTTGCCATCCAGCCGGAAGATTCTGTTCAGTCTCCTGATCTTCTGTGGATTCAACCTTCTACCTCCC
>JBHIDP010000067.1:0-12352 GCA_046760185.1 Anaerolineae bacterium | reverse complement strand
CCCAATTGCGGATTTGATAATCCCCCAGGGATGAAATTCTGTGGCCAATGCGCCACCCAGTTGGCCAACCTCTGCCCCAACTGCAGCTTCGAGAATCCCCAGGGTTTTAAGTTCTGCGGCAACTGCGGGCAAAACCTCCTGGCCGCCACCGTATCCAAGGCCACCGACGATGAGGAGATGCTGCGCCGCCTGCAGAGCTACATCCCCGGCCACCTGGTTGACAAGATCCTGCAATCCGGCCGACAGATCGAAGGGGAACGGAGAAATGTCACCGTCCTGTTCGCAGACATCAGTGGCTTCACTGCCATGTCGGAGAAGCTGGACCCCGAAGAGGTGTTCCTCATCATTGATGAGGCCATGAAAGCCTTCAGCGAGGAAATATACAGATTCGAGGGCACCATTGACAAGTTCACGGGCGACGGCTTGATGGCCCTCTTCGGAGCACCCATCGCCCACGAGAACGACCCGGAACGGGCCGTGCGAGCCGCCCTGGGAATGCAGCAGGCCCTGGCTGAGTTCAACAAAGGGACAGCTAAGCAACTGGGCACTACCCTGAAGATGCGCATAGGGTTGAATGCCGGGACGGTCGTAGCCGGAGGAATGGGGTCCGATCTCCGTATGGACTACACCGTCATGGGTGATACGGTTAACACCGCTTCCCGCCTGGAAGAGGCGGCCGAGCCGGGCACTATCCTGGTCAGCCGTTCCGTGTACGAGCCAACGGCCCCTCTCTTCAACTACGAGGAATTGTCTCCCATCACGGTAAAGGGCAAAAAAGAACCGCTGCCGGTGTACCAGGTAATAGGGATCAAAGAACGGCCCGGGCCGGTGCGGGGCATTGAGGGTCTGCGAGCGCCCCTGATAGGCCGACAGAAGGAGTTGGCCCAACTCAAACAGGCTGCCGACAGATTGCTGGATGAGAGGCAGGGCCAAATCGTCCTGGTCACCGGCGATGCCGGGATTGGCAAGTCAAGGCTTACAGAGGAGTTCAAAGAGTATCTGGCCGAAAGAGAAGTGATTGTAGTTGAAGGGGCTTGTGTGGCCTATGCCCGTTCCATCAGCTATTGGATCTTCCTGCAGATGCTGAAGGCTTATTTCGGTCTCCAGGATGATGATTCAGAGTACGAGAAGCGTTGGAAGATCGAGCACAAGGTTGAGACCATCGCCCCCAGGAACAAGGCCGAGGTCGTGCCTTTCATTGAAGACCTGCTGTCCGTCGAGTTGGTAGAGGACGAATACATTGAGAGAACCAGACACCTGGGTCCGGCCCAGTTGAGGCAGCAGACCTTCCTGGCCATGCGCCAGCTCTTCCTGAGCGAGGCAGCGCGCCAGCCCCTTGTCCTGATCCTCGACGATCTGCACTGGGTGGACAAACCCTCCCTGGACCTTCTCCTCTTCTTGCTAGGCACTGTCGAACAAGCCCCCATCATGGTATATTGCATCTCCCGACCGGAGGATGGGCAAGCCCACCAGGAGATCGCCAAGATCGCCACCAGTACCTACGCCGACAGATTCACCACACTGCGGCTGAAGAGATTGACCTCGCTGGAGAGTACTGAACTGGTAGGCTCGTTGCTGACCATCGCCGAGCTCCCCGACAGCCTGCGGCAGATGATCTCGGACAAGGCGGAGGGTAACCCCTTCTACCTGGAAGAGTTGATCCGTATGTTCATAGACAGAGGGATCATCCGCCGCACCGACAACCGCTGGCAGATGGCCCCTGACGCTGATTTGAAAGAGATCGAGGTGCCCAGCACCTTGCAGGGACTTATCCTGGCCAGAATTGACAGCCTTGATGATGACCCTAAATATACTGTCCAATGTGCCTCTGTCATCGGGCGGACCTTCCAATATCCCGTGCTAGATTCTGTCAGGAACGGTACGGCACCTGCCTCTCTGGAGAATGATCTGAACGAGCTAGAGAGGCATGACCTGATCAGACTGAGAAGCCAACTCCCCGAACTGGAATACATCTTCAAGCATATCCTCACTCAGGAAACGGTCTATAGGACCCTGCTCATCCGCAAAAGGCAGAAACTGCACCAGCGGGTTGGTGAAGCCTTGGAGACCCTGTACCACGACAGATTGAGTGAGTACGTTGAACTGTTAGCCTATCACTACGATATCGGCCAGGTGGCCGAGAAAGCACTGCAATACCTGATCATGGCTGGCAAGAAGGCCGCCAGTCGTTATGCCAATGAACAGGCCCTGGAGTATTTCGGCAAGGCCAAGGAAATCATTGAGAAGGGATTGGCTGGTGACACGCAGGAACGTATTGATGTGGCCGAAGGTCTGGGGGACGCTCAATCTCTGACCGGCAAATACGATGCGGCCATCACCAATTATCAAGAGACCCTTTCCCTTATGCGCAGTGGGGACGGATATGGTAATGCCAGACAGATGGCCGATATCACCAGACGAATCGGCCGCACCTGTGAAAGGCAAGGAGACTACGACGAGGCCATGCGCTGGCTAGAACAAGCTTTGTCCGAATTGACCCATGACTCGGAAAGAGGCCCAGCGGTAGAGAGAGCTCGTATCTACAACGATCTGGGCTGGGTCAACTACCGGCAGGGGAACTTTGAGAAAGCCTACGACTGGGCCATGGGCAGCCTGGGGATCGTGGAAGGCACAAGACACTACAACGAGACCGCGTCAGCATACAACCGTCTGGTGGGCGTCTTCTACCACAAAGGTGACTGGAAGCAGGCTACTGAATATGGTGAGAAAGGACTGAGGCTTAGAGAGAGAATTGGAGACACATATGGCGTGGCTACATCACTGCAAAGCCTGGGAGCGATGTATATCTATCTGGGCAATTGGGAACTGGCCATCAGGAATACCGAGAAAAGCCTGGGGATGATGAAGGAGATGGGAGACCCGGCCGTAATAGCGGCTGCCTACAACAATCTTGGCTTCACATACGAGGAAAAAGGGGACTGTGATCGAGCAGTTGAGCACCTGCAAAAGAGTATCGAAATCGCGGAGAGGATCAATAACGCTTACTTGATGGCCCTGTCCAAAAACAATCTGGCCCGTGTATCTATCGTCCAGGATGATTGGGCCCAGGCTATCGAGTACCTGAACGATAGTACCCGTGTGGCCAACGAAATCGGATCGAGCGAGCACCTTGCCGAAGCCTACTGGCTGCTGGGAGAGGCCCACCTTGGTCTGGGGGAACTGGTCAAGGCAGAGGAATCATGTCAACAATCCCTGAAGCTTTCAGCCGAGATAGGCAGCGCCGCCAACGAAGGAAGCGCACGCCGGGTTCTGGGCATGATACGCCGGGCGCAGGGTAGCCTAGCGAAGGCCAGTGAACATCTCACCAGCAGCATGCAAATCTTCGGTGACCTGAACTATCAATTTGAACTGGCCAAGAGCCAATTCCAAATGGCTCTGGTCAGACGTGACATGGGACAAACCGGGGAAGCCCTGGAGCACTTGGAGAAGGCCCTGGGTGTCTTTAGAAGATTGGAAGTTGAAAGGGACATACAAAGGGCTGAAGAAGAGCTGACCAAGCTAAAGGAATTGCAAGGACAACTGTAGCATGGAGCAAAATCTACGTCGTATCCCTTTCTTTGCCGCACTCCCCGACGATATCCTGGCCGCTATTGGACAAAAGCTGCATCTGGAACACCATCGGAAGGATGATATCGTTTTTCACGAGGGTGGACCGGGAGATGCTCTGTACCTTATCGAGTCAGGCCAGGTAGAAGTAGTCATTAAGCAAAATGGGGAAGAGAAGATACTCTCCTACCTGGGGCCGGGCGCCTTCTTCGGGGAGATGGCCCTCCTGCTTGGCGAGCGGCGCTCAGCTACGGTGCGGGTCGTCATTGATGCTGATCTGTTCGTGCTTCGCAAATCGGACTTCGATGAACTCCTCGCCCAATACCCCCCTATCGCCCTCACCTTCAGCCGTGAACTGAGCCGCCGTCTAATCTTCACCGACCGTCACCCCACCATCCGTGATGAATATAACATAGTGGCTCTCGTCGGGGACAAGGTCGGAGAGCTGGCTCTCAGCCTGGCTCAGCAAACCGGCCAGAGAGTCCTCCTTTTCGATCTGGGAGGATTACCCCCCTCCCTCGATACCGCCAGGTGGGGAGAGCACGATGTTACCATCATGGACGCCGAATCTACCGCCTATCTGAGAAGAGGTGGACTGGCAGAGAGTCTGGGCACGTTGGTGGAAAGGTTCAAATGGGTCTTCCTGTGTATCCCCCCTCGCAAGGGGGAGATCTCCGCCAAGGCTATGGAGCTGGCCGACGTGACCGTGCAGATTGGTGAACCAGTGCCGCAGTGGAAACAGGTTTTAGCCCAAACCAAGCACTGGATCGTGCCGGACACCCCGGCCGCTATTGATCGTCTGGCCCGTCGTATCGCCCGTCGGGTAGTGGGGCTGGCCTTGTCCAGCGGCAGCGCCCGGGGCATTGCCCACATCGGTGTACTGCGCGTCCTGGAGGAAGAGGGAATCCCTGTTGACATGATAGCCGGAACCAGCGCCGGGGCCCTCTTTGGTTCCCTCTATGCTGCCGGGCTATCACTCGACGAGATCACAGCCTTCACCAAAGAGTTGCCGGGCAAGGTCAGCTTGCGTGGCGGCCTTTGGGACTTCAATCTTCCACCCCGTTCGGGGTTGATCAAGGGCAAGCGCACCTTGAACTACCTGCGACAATATCTGGGAGACATGACCTTTGATGATCTGCAGTTGCCTTTCTTCGTTGTAGCTACTGATATCCTCTCCGGTGAGGAAGTGGTCTTCGATAGCGGACCTGTGGTCGAAGCAGTTCGGGCCAGCATTTCGGTCATCGGTGTCTTCGACCCGGCTCCTGTGAGCGGTCGTTACCTCATTGATGGCGGAGCAGTCAACCCCGTGCCGACAAGTGTCCTGGAGGAGAAGGGGGCTGATATCATCATTGCCTCCTCTGTCATTCCCAGTTTGGAGGAGCGCATACACCGCCAACAGCAACTCAGGGAGGGGCGATCTCCGGGGTTCATAGGGGTGATATTGAGTATGATGGAAATCATGGAAAGCGAGATCATCGGCAGCCGGATCCATACAGCTAATGTGCTGATCAAGCCCGCCGTGGAGATGTATAGTGGCCTCGACTTTGAGAAAGCTGACGAGTTGATTCGAGAAGGAGGGAAGGCAGCACGTCAGGAACTGGATAAGATCAAAGCACTCGTGCAGAAATAATATTCCTGTTGCATCCTGACTTTGCTCCTGCAAATGGCATCAAAAGCCACCGGTCCAGAGGGCCTCTACTTCGTCAGGCCTGTGCTGAGCGTAGCCGAAGTGCTCAGTACAAGTGGCCCGAAGGGCGGGAAGTTATTGCTGCACGAGTACAAAAGAGATTATGACTCCTCACCTCGAGGCTGTGGCATGAGCGGTGTTGAAGATCAAAGGTGGTGATCATGAGTAAGATCAAGAGAGAAAAGAAGCGACAACAGGATATTAAGGCGTTGACAGAGACCATAGCAACCTTGCGCCAGGAAAATGAACGCTTGCTACAGGAGAAGGCAGAGCTGGCTGAGCGTATCGTTGGCCTGCGCGTCTTGCAGCAGATCGCCCAAAGCCTAAGCTCCGAGCTCAACCTGGAACGACTCCTTAGGAAAATCCTCCGTTCAGCTATCGAAGTGATGCAGGCTACTGCTGGCTCCCTTCTTCTCTTCGATAAGGCGACCGATGAATTGGTCTTTGAGGTAATCGAAGGTGGAGGCAAAGTCCTGGAGAAGCAACGCATGAGCAAGAATGAGGGCATTGCCGGTTGGGTGTTCACCCACGCTCAGCCTCTCATCGTTGACGATGTGGAAAAGGATGAGCGTTTCTACTCCGGATTTGATGAGACCTCCGGTTTCCGCACCATGTCCCTCATCTGTGTACCGCTCATCGCCAAAGGGGAAAATATCGGTGTTCTGGAGATTCTCAACAAACTCTCGGGCGAACCCTTCGACGACGACGACCTGGACATATTGACCACGCTAGCAGCCCAATCGGCCACGGCCATTGAAAATGCCAGGTTGTACAAGAATGTGCGTGAGGAGAGAGACCGCATCCTGGCCGTAGAGGAAGAGGTGCGCAAGCAACTGGCCCGGGACCTGCATGACGGGCCCGCTCAACTCCTTTCAGCCATGATCATGAATATCAAGTTCCTTCAAGAGTTGTTGCGACGGGATGTCGGGAAAGTGGGGGAGGAGTTGGATAGCTTCGAGAACCTCTCCGGCCGCGCCCTCCGCCAGGTTCGCAATATGCTCTTTGACCTTCGACCTGTTATCTTGGAAACTCAAGGACTCGTACCGGCTCTGCAATCCTATGTTCAACGCCTGCTGGAGACAGAAGACACAGTTTTCCACCTCCAAGTTGAGAACCATGAACGTATCCTCGACTTTAAGACCGAAGCAACCGTCTTTTCCATTGTCCAGGAAGCGATCACCAACATCAAGAAGCATGCCGGAGCTAGCAACGTCTGGTTGACCCTGGAAGAAAGAGAAGATAGCCTGTTTGTGACCATTAAGGACGACGGCAAAGGGTTCGACGTAAAGGAGGTCGAAAAGTCCTATGATAGGCGAGGCAGCCTGGGACTCCTTAACATGCGTGAACGCACCGAATTGATAGGGGGACAGATCTCCTTCGACTCAGCCATCGGCCAGGGCACATCGGTAAACCTGGTCGTGCCCATACCGCATGAGGGCAAGAGCAGATGAGGTAGGCAAAGTATGAGCATCCTTCTCCGCCTTTTGCTGGGCCACATGGTAGGTGATTACGTTTTTCAGCCCTTTTGGCTTGTGGTTCAGAAACACCGGGGATTGACGGGCCTCTTCCTGCATGTAGGCATCGTAGTGGCCGCTACCGCTCTTCTCCTGGGACGGGACCTGTTCCATTGGTGGCCTTGGCTTCTGCTTCTGGGTGCCCTCCACGTCTTGCAGGATCAAGGGAAGATTTCTTTGGGCCGTGACTGGCAAGGGAAAGGTCTTTATCTTTTCCTGGTTGATCAAGGCATCCATGTGGCTACGATAATTATCCTGAGCGTGGTCAGTGGTGCCTGGTATTTCGGTGACTTAGGTTTCCTTTGGCAAGGGACCGAAGTTTTTCTGAACCGCCTCATAGTCTACCTCATCACCGCCATCTTTATTATCTGGACCGTACCAATCCTGGAAGAGCAAGCGGCAAAGACACTGCACCCTTACTCGAATACTGGGAACCAGGGTGAAGGGGAGACTATTGAGATTAGCGGGCAAGAGAGGGCCATTGGCGCCATAGAGCGTTTGGCAGGCGTGGCCCTGGGCCTCTCCCCCTATCCCTATTTCATGCCCCTGGCCTTCCTTCCCCGCCTGTATCTGGCCAGAACCCAGTTTTACAGATCTTCCATCAACATCAGCTTTGCCACCAAGGTTGCCACCAGTTTTGCTGGTTCTGTGACCGCCGTGCTCCTCCTGCGACTATTCCCGTTGTTGTGACACCTTCGGCTATCACCTGCTTCTCCCCCGGTGACTTTCCCCTTTCTGTTAGCCATCCTTCAGCAGCCCACATGCTATTGTCATGAATGAATCTGAAGAGCAGCACCCTGCCGGCGGTTTTAAACTGTCTCTCCATACTCGTATGGTAGGACTTGATGTATAGAGGCAACGTGGTAAAAGAGACGTTCGTGAGCGGTTCGACTGAGCCTGTCCTGAGCCCCGCAGTGAGCCCCGTAGTGAGCGGGACGAACTGCGAAGCCGAAGGGCTCACCGAAGTCCTCAGTCGAACGATGAGGAAGCGCTTCGCTAAGAGCCTGCTCCTGGTACTGTTGACCGTCCTCTGGCTCCTTGTTGGGGGGGTGGGGCGGGCAACGGGTCAAGAGGAAACAAGACTGTACGCGGGAAACTCCCTGGCCCCCACCGATGTGGACACCAAAGTGAAGATGATCTCCCAGAAGGTTGATGCCTATATCGTCACCGAAGATGACCGCACCGTGGTCATGGTACTGGCTGCCTTCAAGCTCCACAACCCTGACAAATTTTCCCCGGTTGACATCACCCTGGGATTTCCCAGTTGGAGTGGTGATAACCTCTATTTTGAGCCCGAGCAGTTGTCAGATTTCAAAGTGGTCATCGGCGATGAGGAGCTGGAGTTGATTAAGACGCCAGTTGAGCTTCAGAGGGGTGACCAGGTGCAAGCCGAGCAGTGGTACACCTGGACCATGACTTTGACCGAGGATCAGCGGGTGACAGTCAAGATGGAGTATCAACAGGACCTGGGAAACGAGGCGAAACCAACTTTCCTCTTTGTCCCTGCTACAGCCGCTGGCTGGGCGGCGGTGGTGGGGAGTGCCCGCTTCACCGTACATTTCCCGCAGATGACTACCAGCGAGCAACTCCAGGTTGTGAGTCCGGCCGGGGCCTCCTTCGACGGTCAGCTCTTGACCTGGCTCTTCCTGGATCAGGAGCCGACCGAGGTCATCAGCCTCACCTTCATCAAACCCCAACTGTGGGGGGAGATAGTGGAAACCAGGGCGGCCATAGCCACTGACCCCGACTCGGCCACAGTTCACCACAGATTGGGGCTGCTCTACAGGCAGCTCAGCACTACTCCCAACGATCTAGGCCATATCGAGGACTGGGGTTATTATGCCCAGGCAGTGAACGAACTGGAAGTGGCGCAACAGTTGGACCCCACCTTACTTCAAACCTACCTTGATCTGGCCGATCTGTATGCTATCAGGGCCCAATCCGAGCAGGGAGAGATGCAAGCCAACTATCGGGCTCTGGCTATAGCCAATTGGGACAAAGCACTCTCTTTGCAACCAGACAATCCAGAAATTAAGGGCTTATTGGCTGAGCACTACTATCAATTGGCTCTCCATGCTTACTCCAAAGGGTACCATCAAGAGGCAATAGAGTATTTGAGCAAAGCAGCAGAGGTTATCTCACCCGAGATGAACCTGCCCTTCACCGTCAATGACATAGAGCGGCTCAAACAAAGTGGCTATGCGGGCATGGCCGAGGCTTGGCTGGAGAAGGGAGAATTGGAAGAAGCATTCACTCTAATCCAGGAGGAAGTTAGAGGAGAAGCGCTGGAAGATTTCCGCCACTATCGGCCTCGCTTTTCGGCCATCCGGGGCAGGTTGGATACCTTCCCTGGGGAGCGGCAGATGGTGTTCAACCTGATACCCTATCCGGCCATCTCCCCCCAACTTACGGCGGAGTTAGAGGTTGTGGCCGAGCTCATGGCGCAGCAGTCGGGGGGTAGGGCTACCCTTTCGGAGGCCGATGGGGAATATCTTCTGCGCCTCACCGTGCCCTTCACCGATGGGGGCGATCTTCTGAGGAGGATGAGAGCTTCAGCCCAGGCTGTGTCAACAGAGCCTGATCTGGCACCCGTACTGGCCGTGCTGAACCCAACTGCCCTTGACTGGGCTCAGACAGAGGGAACCTTGACCACTCACTTTATGTTCCGTGAGGCGGTAAACCTGGAGCAGGCCCAGACCATTTTGGAGGGGGTAGCGACCGAGATCGAGGCCGTAACTAGAACCCTGGAAGAAAGCCCTCCGGCCAACAAAGAAGAGGTCTACCAGCTACGCCTGCGAGCTCTAAGAGGATACCAGGAGGCGTGGGAAGATCTTATGCGAGGGATATTCACCTACCGCACAACCTTCCTCTCCCCTGACGGGGAGTTCCTCACCCGCTCATGGCAGGTAGGAGTAGGTGAGGTTAAAGAACTGAGGTATGAGACCAAGACCTATGACAAGGGTGCTCTTCTGGCCATCAGCGCCGGGGGAGCGGCGATCATTCTGGTGGTGGACCTCCTGGCGTGGTTGCTTTGGAAACGTCTGACCAAACGTTAAAGAACCAGCAGGTGTTCAAATTCCCTCTCGCTGTCGAAAGGCCCCACCACGGCCAGGTTCAACTTATCCCCGACGAACAGCTTTTGCGCTACCCTCTGTACTTCGTCCGCCGTCACTGAATCAATGATATCCAGCACTTCCTCCACGGTCAGTATCTCACCGGTCAGAAGCTCCTGCCCTGCCAGCCAAGAAGCGTTGCTGTAGGTGTCTTCCATCTGAAGTACGGTACGGCCCTTCACGTACTCCTTGGCCTTGGACAACTCCTCGGCCGGCACCAACTCCTGTCTCAGTCTATCCCATTCACCAAGGATAGCCTGAATTGCTTCCGGTGCATTTTGAGGGTCAACGCCAGCATAGGTTACAGAAGCCCCGGCGTCCTTCAAATAGGATAGATGGGAGTTGACGCTGTAAGCCAGGCCCCTTTTCTCCCTTATCTCCAGAAAGAGACGAGAGCTCATCCCTTCGCCAAGTATGGTGTTTAGTAAGCGGAGAATAAAGCGGTCGGGGTGGGTATGGTGCAGACCGGGTACGGAAAGGCAAAGATGAGCCTGCTCGGTATCTTTGTTGTAGATGTGCAGGCGAGGTTCCTTCTGCTCCTCCGTTACTGGCAGGTAGTCGGATTCACCTCCACCTTGCCAATCTCCAAGGTAGTCAGCTATGCGCTTCACTGTCTGGTCGTGGTCTATATTGCCCGCCACACCGACTACCGTGTTGGCAGGTCCGTAGTGGCTATGCATGTAGGCCAGAACGTCCTCTCGACCCATGTTTGCCACACTCTCCTTGGTGCCAGCCACATCGCGTCCCAGGGGATGATCTGGCCAGACCAACTGGTTAATGAGCAGGTGCACCAGGTCGCTAGGCGAGTCCAGGGTGATATTGATCTCTTCCATGATCACCCTCCGTTCCTTCTCCACCTGGGCCGGTTCGAAGAGAGCGTGGCGCAGCATATCCACCAAGACATCTAATGCCACCAGCAGGTGCTCTTGGGCCACTTTAGCCCAATAGACGGTCAATTCTCGACCGGTGCTGCCGTTGAAGACTCCCCCTATTCCCTCGATAGCGGTGGCTATTTCTCTGGCATCGGGTCTTCGCTCGGTCCCTTTGAAAAGCATATGCTCGATGAAATGGGACGCGCCGGCCAATCTATCTTCCTCGTAGCGCGAACCCACACCTAGAAAGAAACCTGTACTTATCGAACGAACATGGGGCATCTCAATAGTGAAAATCCGCAGGTCATTGTCCAGAGTTATCTTTTGATACACTTGCGGATCAAATCCTAACATATGTCCTCCTAAGCGTTGTAGCCTCACTGCCTATATTCCAAGATCACTACCTGGGTCTCCTCCGGGAGAGAGCTCTTGGTCACCTTGAGACTCTCCTGAGGAGGCAGGTCCTTCAACCCCATCTCTTTGAGGAACTTGCTTACTGCATCCAGCGGTATCTTACAGGCTTTGGTGCGGTAATGCATAGGGATAACGATTCTCGGTTCCAACAGACTGATAACTTCAGCCGCCTGGGAGGCAGTTATGGTGCAACGTCCTCCCACGGGGATCAGCAGGACATCTACATCACTCAAGTCCTCCACCTGAGATTGATTTGGCACCTGAGCCAGGTCCCCCAAGTGACAAACGGTGAGATTTCCAAACTCGAAGAGATAGACAGTGTTTCTGTCCTGAACTCCCCCTTTCTTTTTCGGGTAGGTGGCAATCCCGGTGATGAAAATGCCCCTGATTTCGTACTCTCCCGGTCCATTGACGATCAGAGGCTGACCGCGAATGCCGCGCCGACGACTGTGGTTGGGATGACTATTGGTGATGGCAATGATATCCGCTCGCACCCGGGGCAGGGTATAGCCACTGGCGTTTTGGTAGGGATCGGTGATGACAGTTCCCTCGCGCCCCCTCAATCTGAAACAAGCGTGTCCATACCAGGTTATCTCCATCAAACACCTCCTCCCCGTATATTATACCAGCCTTTCCCCACCATCAAAAAAGCGATGGGGACAAAACCCGATTCCCCATCGCTTCAGGCGCTCTTGGCCTCAAATCTCAACGTTCCTGTCCATTGAGGTAGATCGCAAACTTAATGGTAGCCTGCCGCAACCCAGCATCATGGGTCAACTGGTAGACTGTGTCACTGTTGATCTTGATCTTATTCACCAGGCCCAGCATGACCAGATCACCAAGTTCCGACTCCACCACCTTCAAGCTACGCCCGATGCGTCGAGCGATATCTTCTACCGTGTCCAGGCCGTACGGATTGCGGCCCAAGTTGGCCAGGATATCAGATTTCACCAGGTTGGTGATATACCTCTCGATGAAAGCCATTAGCGCGATGTCCACCTCCTCCTGCTGAGGCGGGACTGGCTCTGGCAACTTCTCTTTTGACCTAGCCTGGCCCTTCTCAGTCAGCATAAATCAACCTTATCATCAGCACCCTGGAAAGTCAATAGTACTCCTATCCCAATGGCTGAAAACTCAAGTATTCGTAGTAGCGGCTTCAGCCGCTTCAGAGCGACTAAAGTCGCC
>JBHIDP010000066.1:0-12363 GCA_046760185.1 Anaerolineae bacterium | reverse complement strand
TGACTCTCCACACGCCCTTCGTCAGGCTCAGGACAGGCCTCACGGCGTGGGCCTCGCAAATGTGGGTAAAAGTCACGGCTGAACGCCGGGGGGTTGTCTTCAGTCTCTGTTGTCTATTTGTCGGGTGCACGTTCAAAGGTCATTGCTAGCTTCTGGCCACGGTGTAGACCCCCAGGCAAATGATGACTACGCCCAAAAGTCGTAACGGCGTGATCCCTTCGTGAAAGATCAGGGCCGAGGCCAACACGACCAGGCCGTAACTCAAACTGAGCATAGGGTACACATAGCTCAGCTCGGCAGTGGAGAGCACATCGAACCACAGGAAGACGTTGACCCCATACAGCAGCAGACCGGTGACCACGTAGGGGTTCAAGGCCAACTTCATCAGAACAGCCGGCTGACGCACAGCCTGGCTGATGAGAAATCCTCCCATCTGTACCATAGCATACTTCATCAACAACTGCCCACAGACCAGCGAAGCGATGTTGAAAGACATCAGGATAAACAGCCTCATAGCCTTCCTCCCCGTAAAGTTCGCTGCCAAGCCACCTGTGCTCGTAACCCTTCCTTCAGGTCCATCCTCGGTGAGAATCCCAGCACCGCCCGGGCCGCAGTCGTATTGGCCAGGGTATGACGTACATCGCCGTGCTGGGGCGGGCGGCGATCCACCTTCGCCTCTTTCCCGATGATCCCCTCCAGGTAGCTGATGGCCTCGTTTAGCGTTACCCGCGACCCACCCCCGATGTTGAAGGCCCGGCCATCGGCTGCGGCAGTCATAGCCAACAGGTTGGCTTCTACAGCGTCGCTGATGAAGGTGAAGTCGCGTGTCTGTTCTCCATCACCGTAGACAGTGATCGGTTCATCAGCCAGCATGGCCCGGATGAAGCGATGGAAGGCCATGTCAGGACGTTGGCGGGGGCCGTAGACGGTGAAGTAACGGAGCGAGGTAACAGGCAAGCCGAAATTGATGTGATAGAGCCGGCACAGATGCTCCCCAGCCAGTTTGGTCACCCCGTAGGGAGAGATAGGACGGGGCAAGGTCCCCTCCTGAATCGGCAGGTCACGGGTGTCGCCATAGATGGACGACGAGGAAGCGTAGATGAACCTCTCTATGTTGGCTCCTTTGGCTGCCTCAAGGAGCCGCTGGGTGGCCAGCACATTGTGCTCGGTGTAGGTGGCAAAGTATTCGCCCCAACTGGCTCTCACCCCGGCCTGAGCCGCCTGGTGGAAAACGTAAGTGACTCCTTCCAATAGATCATCTACCTCACAGTGACGTAAATCAGCCTCTACAAAATGGAAAGCCTCGCTCTCTCGAAGGGAGGCGAGGTTTGCCTCTTTGCTGGCTCGAGGGTAGTAGTCGGTGAAACAGTCCACCCCCACTACCTGATACCCCTCGGCTACCAGCCGCTCAGCCAGGTGCGAGCCGATGAAGCCCGCTACCCCGGTGACCAAACATTTGACCTTCTTCTTGACCACCGAACCGGTCCTCACCTCCTGCTGTCACTGATGTAAAGACAACACGCCTATTATATCTTCTTTGACCTGGCCGGGCAAATACTGTGAGCGGCAATTCCCTCTTCCCTTAAGGTGGCAGTCATGGTATAATAGCGACGTTTCAAGACTCCTCCCACTTGAATGAATGAATGAAGGAAAGGAAGCCAGCGGTGACCAACAAAGTCAAAATCGTGATGAGTGACCTCCACTTAGGGGCCGGTCTGGCGGAACAGGGAAATCGGCTCGAGGATTTCACCAGCCATGAGCCCTTCGCCGCTTTCCTGGGCCAATTGGTCGAAGAAAGCGAGGAGACCGGCACCGAGATGGAGTTGATCCTGAACGGAGATTGTATTGAGTTCTTGCAGGTGCCGGCCGTCACTTCCTACGACCCACAGCGACACTACAACCCTGATGCCTACCGCTCCTCATCGGAAGAAGCAGCAGTGCAGAGGACATCGTTAGTCACAACTGGACATTCATCCCTCTTCGGCGCATTGCGCGATTTCCTCAAGCCTGCTTCGCCGCGACGGTATGTCACCATCCTCAAGGGGAACCACGACGTTCAGCTCTACTGGCCAGCGGTCAAAAAGGCCCTGCGTCAGGCCCTCGGAGCCACAGGGGAGCGCGCCGAATTGCTCACCTTCCACGAACGATGCATCAGCCGGGAGGGGATCTACGTAGAACATGGCAACCAATACGCCGAAACGGGCAACCGCTTCCAGGACTTTGAGGAGCCGTTGGACCCCGAGGACAGGAGCCGGTTGGAGACCCCCTGGGGGTCCCGCTTCATGGTCGAGTTCTTCAACGAGGTCGAGCAGGAGAGATACTGGGTGGACAACGTCAAACCTGTCCAGTCTTTGTTGTGGTACAGCCTGGCCTACGATTTCCCCTTCGCCTGCCGAGCCATCCTGGCTTTTCTCAAGGCTCTTCCCCGCATCATCGGCCTGGTGCCCCTGACCGATGAGCAGGTGCAGACGGTGGAGAGCTTGATTGAAGAGTTGGAGGATGAGGGACAGCGTACCGCTTTATGGCGCGACTATGCAGAGGATGCGGCCTTTCGCCGCGATTTCCAGATCAGGCTGCAACAGGCTATGGCTTTGGCCCTCCCTCAAGCAGAGGAAGTTCCACGACCCACCTGGAACCTGGCTGGTCAGCTTCTGCCTCAGGAGATAGCCCGGCAGATCATCCGCGAACAGGATGAGGCCCTCAGAAAGATAGCAGACACCATAGGGCGCGAGGAGGGGGTGGAGGTGGTTATCTTCGGCCATACCCATCGCCCTATGCAAGCAGCTATCAGCAGTGGGGTGTACATCAACACCGGAACCTGGACCTGGCAGGTGGACTACGCCAACAAGAGTGATGAGGAGTGGCGGGAACTGTTTGAACACCCGGAACGGTTCGCCGATGAACGGACACTGTCCTATGCCAGGATCGAATACGATGAAGAGGGCCATGCGAGGGCTCAGCTCCTAGAATATCCCTCAGAACCCTCAGTCGCGGTGCCACCTCTGCTCTCCTGGTGGCAGAGAATATGGCTCTTCTTGCGTCGCCTCTTCCTGGGTGACTGACTCTAATAGAGGGACAGTTAAAACTCGTACAATCGGAGTCGAGGCTTTCCCTGGCACCTGCGCGCCAGGGCAGGTGAGCCGGAAAACCGCCTGAAGGCTCGATTCCATTGTCCGATGTCCGATAACTGACAGCACAGAAAGGACCTGTCTGAAATGAGAATTAACTTGATTTTGCGTAACGGTAAGGTGCACACCATGGACAGGGGAAAACCCCTGGCCCAGGCGGTGGCTATGGCCGAGGGTAAGATCGTGGCCGTGGGGGATGACAAAGAGATAGAGAAAGAGATAGGGATAGAGAGGTTGAGCGGGCCGGAGACGGACGTTATTGACCTCCAGGGGAAGACGGTCATCCCCGGCTTCACCGATGCCCACGTCCATTTCGGGGACTATGCCCTGAGCTTGGACCGAGCCAACCTCGATGGCGCCAAGTCCCTAGAGGAGGCGCTGGCCCGGGTCGAGGTCAAGATCGAGGAACTCGAGCCTGGCCATTGGGTGCAGGGTTGGGGCTGGAACCACAATGACTGGATTGTGCCCGAATTCCCAACCAAAAAACATCTTGATCGGATTGCACCCCATCACCCCGTGGCCCTGCACCGCAAGGATGGCCACAGTGTATGGGTCAACTCCCTGGCGCTGGAGAGGGCTGGCATCAGCGCCGATACACCAGATCCGGCCGGTGGCCAGATTGACCGAGACCCGCAGACTGGTGAGCCGACAGGCATCCTGAGGGAGAGGGCTATGGAGCTGGTGGAGGATGTCATCCCCAGGCCAACTGAGCGCCATTTGCAGCAGGCTCTGAAGGAGGCAATGGCCAAGGCCCACGAACTGGGAGTGACGGCCGTTCACAACATGGAGGGGGCCGACGTATTTGCCGCTTTGCAAGCTTTGCACGGCCGGGGTGAACTGAAGCTGAGGTTTTGCGTCTCGGTGCCCTCCGATGACCTGGACGAGGCCATCAAGCTGGGGCTCCGCACCGGCTTCGGTGATGACTGGCTGCGGATTGGTTGCGTCAAGATGTTTGCCGACGGCAGCCTGGGCTCTCAGACAGCCCTCATGCTGGAGCCCTTCGAGGGCCAGCCCGACAATCTTGGCATAGTCGTCAACTCAAAAGAGGAGATCAAGGATTGGGTCCATCGGGCATTGAAGGCCGGATTGGCCACGGCCATCCATGCCATCGGCGATCGAGCCAACCGTGAGGTATTGGATGTCTACGAGGAGGAATTGAGGCCAGAGAGCGGCCTGCGCTGCCGCATCGAGCATGTCCAATTGCTGCACTCTGATGACATTCCTCGTTTCGCCAAACTGGGCGTCATCGCCTCCATGCAGCCTATCCACGCCACTTCAGACATGCTTGCCGCCGACAAGTTCTGGGGGAAGCGTAGCAAAGGGGGGTATGCCTGGAGGAGCCTCCTTGATAGTGGTGCCCGCCTCGCCTTCGGCTCCGACTGTCCGGTGGAGCCCCTGGACCCTCTACTGGGTGTCCACGCGGCTGTAACCCGTCGGCGGGCTGATGGCACCCCTCCAGGAGGCTGGTATCCTGAACAACGAATAACGGTGGATGAGGCTGTCTACGGTTTCACCATGGGTGCAGCCTACGCCTCAGGCGAAGAGGCTTCCAAGGGTTCCATCACCGTGGGCAAAGTGGCCGACCTGGTCGTCCTCTCCCAAGACATCTTCACCGTTGACCCTATGGAGATTCTGAACACCAGGGTAGACTACACCATCTTCGCCGGTGAAGTCGTCTATGACCGAGGAGGTCGGTGAAGTTCCGTTCCTAGCAGCCAGCGAAAGCCGTAGCGCTTGAGTTGGATGGCGATGTCGTCCTCAGGTTTCGACGCAAGGTCAGAACGAGGGATATAATGGCTGATTTGGCCTGACAGTACAGCGCCTGCATCTTCTCGCGGATGGAGGGGATGGTCCTGGGGTCAACCTTCCCGCCGCTGGCGTAGGTCAGCGCCTCATCGAGGAACTTCTGGAAGGTGCTCTCGCGCTCATAGAAGGACCACCAGAGCACACCTTCCGGCCGCGAAGCCTCGGGCACGGATGCGGCCAGTTGCGCCCGTGCCTCCTCAGCTATACCCGGCAGGGGCAGGCCCAGCACGTCCCGCTGCAGCCAGGCCCATGCCAGGGCACTCTTCCCCATCCCGCCGATGGCGACGTAGGCGAACATCGGATGCTCACCGGACACGAACCACTCCGTCAGCTCGCGCCGCTCGCGAGCACGGCCGGTGAAGTTGGCCTGCATAGGGTAGAGATGGGCAAAGTAAGGCTGGGGCGGGAGGGGTGGCGCGGCTGCTTTTGCTTTGGCTTCAAGCTCTTAAATCTCTTTCCGGAGATCCTCGATTTCCAGCGTGATGTGAACCGGGCACTGTGGGCCAAGGCGCGCCGCCTGCTCCTCTAGTTTCCAAAGGCGTCGCCGCTTGGTGTTGAGAAGGTCTCTGATGTGTTGCCAATCGTTGCGCATGATGGACCTCCAACAAGCCTGAGCACGATCAACGGAATCCCTAGCTCCTCAGTCGGGTTTCCAGTTTTGCGATCTCTTGGCGCAGATCTTCAATCTCGATTGTGATGTGTGGCGGCGTACTGATGCCGAACTTCGCTGCCTGGAGTTCAAGTACTTGCAAGCGGTGTTGTTTGGTAGCAATAAGTTCTCGCAGATGCTGCTGCTCTTCGTCCACGTCAGCGGCGACAGGTCTGCCAGGGATCTCCGTCTCGACCACCGAGGATTCAGAGGAAGGGGCCAGCCAGCTCATGATGTTCTGGAACAGACGTGCGTTGTCGAATGGAGCGTTTTCGCTGGTGAACGCTGGCAGGAAGAGTTTCCACGTCCCGGCGGCCACCACTTTCCCCAAGCTGCATCGCCAGGCCGCCAAGAGCGGAACCGAAGCTTCTCGATCTCTAATCCATGCCTCGATTATTCTCATCCAGCCATTTGCGTCTTTTCGTCCCACGGGATGCATAACCGCGCTCGGAGGACTGTTTACAAGGAGTTCAGGCTTGGCTGATATGTTTGTCAAGGAGCACGACGAGAGAAATGCCACCCTTCTGACGCCTTCCGTAATTTGGTGGGTTTCCGGATCCTGCAATTCCACAGACACCCAGAAATCCTCGCCTCCAGCATTAAAAGCTTGGCGGCGACAGTCACGATCGGACGATCTGCGAAGAGGCATGATCAGATCCTCGGCAAACTCGAACCCGAACTCCCGGGCTAGCCTGTTGGGCTTGCATCCGTGATGGGTGTCCGCCAGGTAGAACCCCAACAGGAGCAATCCTCCTCCATCATCCCAAACCCACTTTCGAACATCGTTGATCTCGTCCTCTGATAATGTGCAGTGGCAGGGCAAGGCAAGGATGAGAGCAGAGCAGCCTTGGAGCGATTGTCTGGAGAGCCCTTGACGGGGCTCAATCGTCTGAAGGAAGAAGTTGGGGAGGCCCTCGGCCATCTTACGGAGTGAACCGTAGGACGGTTGCCATCTGTCCTGCTGATGAGAAAGGTCAACCGCCACAACGGGCTGCGCAGGACGACCTGGGAGTGCTGGCTGGCCTGGCAAGCGGCGAATCACTGTTGAAGGACGTCGCTGAACAGCCTCCTGCTCCCAGTTGCGGATGGCCTGCACCACCCGCCGGGCCAAGTCATCAGGCGACGTGAACGTGTCGCGGATGCGCCCGGCATTCACCCGGTCACGGAAGGCGCGCTGCTTGGCCTGCTTTTCGTCTGGCTCGATCAGGCGGGCCGGCAGGGGGAAATCGTCGGGGGCGATGAACATCAGGCGGGGCTTCTTGGCGGTGACGGCAGCCTCGTACTCCCGCTGGGTGTAGGACTGCTCGCTCCCCGGCGGGCGACTGCCGTAGAGATGGCCCACGATGCCCACGAAAACGTCGCACTCGGCCACCTTCTTACGGCAGAACTCATCGGACATCGCATCTCGGGCACCGAAATCCTCCATGCGCACGCAGTGCCAACCGTCCAGGCCCTCAATGGCCTCGTACGCTGCATCGCGGTATTTGGCCAGGTCTCTGGCCGTGGAACTAAGGAAGACAGTTTTGATGGACATATGCCCCACCCCCTACGCCCGTGCTACGGGCCACTTCCTGCTATGGCTTCTTCGCCACAAGCTCGCTGAGCAGTTGGCGGATTCTGTCAATTATTTCAGACCTCGTCATCAATCAGGTTGTCACAGAAGTCGAGGTTGCTCTGGGCAGCCCGCTCGAGGCCTCCCAAATGGCTCAGTCCGTAGATGGCAGGGCGTAGGTCTGAAAATCCGCCTCGCCCTCCAGGCACCTGGCCAAGTGGAGGTGGCGGGTTAGGACGGTCAGGTTCGCTCGCCGGGCCGTGGCCACGATCAGTGCATCCATCCAACCCAGGCCGTGCGATTCGTAGCGTTGCATCCAGGCCCCAGCCTGCCGGGCGGCTGCGGAATCGAGGGGCAGGCCAGTGAAAAGAGCCAGCAGCGCCTCATGGCGTTCGACTTCGTCGGCACGCAGGCCGCGCCAGAGTTCCGCTTCAGTGATCACCGAAATGCAACCTGTCAGATCCCCGGCGATCAGAGCGTCCAGATACGGCCGCAACACGGCTTGCCCACGGTAGAGGTCCACCAGGGCAGTGGAATCGAACAGTAACTCTCGTTCAGGCATCGGGCCACTCGCTCCGCCAGCGCCGTCGGCCGTGCTCCAGCCACTCGTCGTCTATGTCCTCGCGCCCGGCCCACATCCCAAAGGCGGCGCGCGCCAGTGCGATCCGGTCGGCGGCGGGCAGCAGAGGCGCTCGGCAAGTCTCCTCGTAGGCGCGCACGCTTAAGATCACAGCCACGGGGCGGCCATCCCGTTCGACCAGGATAGGTCCGCCAGTGCGGGTGACTTCGCGCAGCACAGCGCCGAAGCGGTTCTTGACCTCGGTGGCAGACAGCGTACGTATCGGGCTGTTTCCCATTGTTCCTCCTATTAGCCAACCAAATTAGCTGATCTCATTATAACCGGAAAACAGACGGCTGTCAATGCCTCTATGATTTTGACTTCTTACAAATACGTGCTATAATCTTAACTAACGTGGTGGGACTATCAGCTACGCTCTTTGTGTTCGTCAGTTCTCTATCGGCTCCAGTCACGGATTGGCCTGTGTGACAAGCTTTGTTTCTTGACATTTCTCATGAAGTAGCGTATAATTATTAGAGCGTGGCCAAAACTTGTGGGAGTCGAGGCTTTCCCTGGCACCTGTGCGCCAGGACAGGTGAGCCGGTTTTATCCGCCTGAAGGCTCCACTCCTCCACAGATTTTAGCCAGACTCTAATTATTAGTACGAGTCTCATCACTAAAAAATCATAGGTTCATCCTGAATTGTGGATAAGCTGGGGCCCCTCAACATCCACCGAATCTGTCGTTGCCGTTGCCGCCATATTTGTTGAAACCGGGTTGCTGGACTAGTGGAGCGCGACTAATCAGGTTGTCCTCCACCCTTTCCGGCCTCATCAAGTTCCCCTATTGCTTGGCACATGAATTACCTTGTTCCCGGTTATAGTCCTAAAGGAGCGAAACGGCTAGGTTCGGGCAATGCCGACTCAGCCAATGAATCCTGGACTGTCATCCTGCGTCAGTTTTGCTTGATGCCCTGGATGGCGAGCAGGTGTTTGCCGTCCGGGATTCGATGAAAGTTAAGGCCTATTTTCTTGTCGTCGGTTTTGTATGTTTTCCAGGCGGGGTTATCCAGAACCCTGCCTTTTTTCTTTCTATGTCGCCCTGTCTCCCTGAGAGGATAAGAACCTGGAGCTAACCATTGTGATGGAGGAGGAAATTGGAGATTAAAGATTTCAGGTCTGTGCGAATCAGCCTTGCTTCGCCAAGAACCATCCTTTCGTGGTCATACGGAGAGGTTACCAAGCCGGAGACCATCAACTATCGTCGTCTGCGGCCGGAGAAGGATGGGTTGTTCTGCGAGGCTATCTTCGGACCCACCAAGGATTGGCAGTGTTACTGCGGCAAGTACAAGAAGATTCGGTTCAAAGGTATCACCTGTGACAAGTGCGGGGTAGAGGTAACTAGATCTACGGTGCGCCGAGAGCGGATGGGGCATATTGATCTGGCCTCACCGGTGGCCCACATCTGGTACACTCGCCGGGTTCCCAGTTACCTGGGTCTACTGCTGGACATCTCACGCCGAAACCTTGACCGGGTCCTCTACTTTGCTCAATACATCATTACCAGGGTAGATGAGGATGCTCGCCGTAAGACCATCCGGCGCATCAATGAAGAAGGGGCCCGTGAGATCAAACGGCTGAAGGATACCTGCGAGGAACGAATCCAGGAGATCAAGGAGCACGAAGAGGAGGAGATCGAAAAACTCCGCGCCGTCAGGGACTCAACCCATGAGCGCCTGGAGGAGAAGCTGGCCACAGTGACCGATGAGGTGATGAGCCAGGCCTCTGACCTGCAGAAGGGGCTCAATAAGCGTATGGGCAAGAAGGTTAGAAAAGCTTTGACCTTTGAACCCACCGATACCGTTGTCGTGGAGGTAGGCGAAACCGTTGGTCGTCGCCATCTGAAACTGCTGACTGAGTTGGTTCAATCCGAGATCGAGAAGATCGAATCAAGCATCCGCGAGGAGCAGGCTAATAACCAGACCTTGATTGAAGCTGAAGAGGACCGGCTCCGCTACGTGACCAAGAAAGAGATTGATAAGCTGCGAAAGGAGCTGGAGGAGGAAATTGAGAAAGTAGAGGCGGCCAACGACGCCATCCTTGATGAACTACGGAGCTTCAAGGTGCTTCAGTTCCTGAACGAGGTACGTTACCGGGAACTGACTGAGAAGTGGGGTGACATTATCGAGGCCAATATGGGGGCTGAAGCCCTTTACACGGTTGTCAAGGATATTGACCTTGATACTCTGGCCGAAGAACTTCGGGCCGAGATTCGCCAAACCCGCTCTAAGCAGAGGCGTAAGAAGGCTACTAAACGGCTGCAAGTGGTGGAGGCCCTGCGGAAATCGGGTAATCGTCCAGAGTGGATGATTTTGACCGTTCTCCCCGTTATCCCCCCGGACCTGCGCCCCATGGTGCAACTGGATGGAGGTCGGTTTGCTACCAGCGATCTCAATGACCTCTATCGGCGAGTCATCAACCGCAACAATCGTCTGAAGCGCCTTCTCGATCTGGGTGCTCCTGATGTGATTGTGCGCAATGAAAAGCGCATGCTCCAGGAGGCGGTTGATTCTCTAATTGACAACAGCCGGCGTGGAAAGGCTATCTCCTTGCGCGGCAAACGAAAACTGAAATCTCTCTCTGACATGCTCAAGGGAAAGCAGGGACGATTCCGCCGTAACCTCCTCGGCAAGCGTGTGGATTACTCGGGCCGCTCTGTCATAGTCATCGGTCCCCATTTGAAGCTGCATCAGTGCGGTCTGCCCAAGCGCATGGCCCTGGAGTTGTTCCGACCCTTCGTGGTCAACAAGCTGGTGGAGTACAACTTTGCCCACAACGTCAAGGGAGCCAAACGTATTATCGAGCGGATGAAGCCGGAGGTCTGGGAGGTACTGGAGGAGATCATCAAGGACTATCCTGTCCTCCTCAACCGCGCCCCTACTCTGCACCGCCTTGGCATACAAGCCTTCCAGCCGGTACTGGTGGAAGGCGACGCTATCCAGATACATCCCCTCGTCTGCGCGGCATTCAACGCTGACTTCGATGGCGATCAGATGGCGGTGCATATCCCCCTCTCTGAAGCAGCTAAACGGGAGGCCAAGGAGCTCATGCTTTCCCGCCATAACCTTCTGCTGCCCGCCAGCGGCGAGCCTGTGGTGGGACCGACCAAAGATATGGTGCTGGGCTGCTACTACCTGACTATGCAAAAGCCGAGGCAGAAGGGAGAAGGGAAGGTCTTTGCCAGCATGGAGGAGGTGGCCCTGGCCTATGACCTGGGTCAGGTTGATCTCCATGCTAAGATCAAGGTTCATACCCACACCCGCTACACCATCAACGGGAAGCGCTATGCCGGGGGTCGCCGGGTCAAGAGGCTAGTGGGCACAACGGTTGGACAGGTCATCTTCAATGAAATCCTTCCCGAGGAGCTGCGCTTCGTCAACAAGGTTATGGACAAGGGGAAGCTGAAGGAGTTAGTGTCCGAGTGCTATTATCGCCTGGGGTTGGAGCGCACGGCTAACTTTGTTGACCGCATCAAAGAGTTGGGCTTCCGCTATGCCACCCGCTCTGGCCTGACCATCGCCATGGACGACATCACTGTACCGGGTGTTAAGGCCTTCATCCTCAACGAGATATCGGATCGGGTCAACGAGGTGGAACAGCAGTTCCGTCGTGGCCTCATCACTGAGGAGGAGAAGTACGTTAAGACTGTCGAACTGTGGTCCATGGCTGTGGATGACGTCACCGATGCCGTAGCCCACGCTCTGGACCCATACGGCTCCATCTACGTCATGGCCACCTCCGGAGCTACCAAGGGGGGCTTTCAACCCATTCGTCAGTTAGCAGGCATGCGCGGCCTTATGGCCGACCCGGCCGGACGCATCATCGCCCTGCCCATCCGCTCAAATTTCCGTGAGGGGCTCACTGCCCTGGAATACTTCATCTCTACTCACGGGGCTCGCAAGGGCTTGGCCGATACCGCCCTGCGTACCGCCGATGCTGGCTATCTGACCCGTCGTTTGGTGGACGTGGCTCAGGATGTCATCGTCAACGATGAGGATTGTGGGACCAAGGGTGGCATCTGGCTGTCTGAGGCAGAGGAGAAGGGAGTGGGCGGTTCCCTCCAGGAGCGAATCTTGGGGCGTATTGCCGCCGCCAACGTGACCCGTCCGAAGAGCAGGAAGATCCTCGTCCGCGAAGGGGAGATGATTGAGGAGGAACAGGCGGCGAAGATCATAGCTGCTGGAGTGGAGAAGGTTCGGGTTCGTTCCCCCTTGACCTGTCAGCTTCGCTATGGCATCTGTGCCAAGTGTTACGGACGAGACCTGGCCCGAGGTGGGTTGGTGAAGGTGGGCGAAGCGGTGGGGATCATCGCCGCGCAATCCATCGGTGAGCCTGGTACTCAGCTTACCCTGCGCACCTTCCACACCGGTGGAGTGGCCGGTGAGGCTGACATCACTCAGGGCTTGCCTCGTGTTCAGGAACTGTTCGAGGCTCGTGCCCCCAAGGGACAGGCTATCATCTGCGACATTGACGGAGTGGTGGAGATAGTCCGCGATGGAGACCAGCGCACCCTGAAGGTGGTCCACAGCGAGATGCTCCGCGATGAGTATAAAGTGCCTGGCAACTACGCTATTCTGGTGGAGGATGGTGACGAGGTTGAGGAAGGTGCT
>JBHIDP010000065.1:0-12403 GCA_046760185.1 Anaerolineae bacterium | reverse complement strand
GCTCTGCTGAAGGGACATCCTCTGCAAGAATGGAGCGTCTACGAGTTTGCCGGCTACCCTCTGGCACGCTACATTCCCTATCCAGTCTGGCTGCTGCTAGCTTTGTTGTCCGTTCTCCTGCCGATTTCTCTGGAGACCTCTCTGAAATTCTTGTACGTTGCCTTCTTTTGGCTCTCGGCGGTGACCATGAATGAATACGTTCTCTGTTTAACCAGAGATCGTGGGGCCTCTTTCCTCGCCGGTTTGATCTACGCCCTTTTTCCTTTTCACATGCACATTGCTGTGGAGGCTTTGGAACACGTTGCCTTTTGGGCGGTGCTGCCTCTTCCTTTCCTTCTCTATGAGAGGGTACGGCAATCGGGAATCGGCCGCATCTCATCTGGCCTTCTGATGGGTTTGGCTCTGGCCTCCTTTCCCTTGGCTGATACAGAGCATACCATCGTGGTTGCACCTTTCCTCCTCCTCTATCTTGTGTTGAGAGAAGCTGCAGCTTTCCGCAAACAGGAGCGTAAGGCTAGGGAAACACTTACTTTCTCGGGAATAGCTGCATTGGTGGGTTTGGGTCTTACCGCTGCTTTCGTCATTCCCGGAGCTATGGAGCTGTCCTGGATGGGGATTCACTTCCAGCAGGGCACCGCTTCTGGTCGAACGGTCGAGTACCTGGACATTTTTTCCGTACCTCCAGTCCTCTTGCTCGATGTCCTGGTTCAAAGGGTTCAAGGTAGGTTTGATCCGCCGTGGTACTATCTTGGGGGTGGCACTGTTGCGCTTGCATCCATTGGCGCTCTACGCGCTGTGAGGAAAAGGTCGTCCACCATCCTCCATCTGATCTTGCTTGGATTGGCCATCCTCCTGATTGCTGGACCTCGTTTGCCTATCAATCTCTTCTATCGCCTGCCATTGTTGAAGAATCTGTACCCCTTTAGGGGGATGATGGTGGTCGGTTTTTCCCTGGCCGTGTTGGCCGGAGAGGGTGGGCGTTGGGTGACGGGTCTGATCTCCGACAACAGGGTCAGATTGGCGCTTCTGAGTGCTGTCGGGCTGCTTGTCACTGCCGACTATCTACCTGCCTCCGCAGCAGTCACGGCTACCCCAAGCTATTTCTATCCTGATGAGATAGAGGCGGGTCAGTGGCTCCGACGGCGAGGAGGAGACTTTCGTGTTTGGGAACCGGCCCACTATCTGGACACCGATGCCAATTTATTTGACTACTTTCTGACGCAGACCAGAATACCCCGCTTTGAAGGATACTGGGATATCAGCGCGCCACGCCATGTGTGGAGACTGTATCGTAGTGTTCTGGCCCTGGAAATCCTGGCTCCAACCTTCACTATTCCCATGGACTTGGCCAGCATAAAGTACCTGTTGATCCACACCAGGGGGGAACCTGTCTATGAGCAGCTTATCAAACGTTTGCAAGAAAGGCATGATCTCAAGGTGGTTTGGCACACTGAGCACATCACCATCTTTGAAAACTTGAATTGGAAGCCGCTCCTGCGTGGCTATGGGCGCGCCGTCCTCTACCTGGGCGATTCGATCGAGACTGTGTTGGAGGTGCTGCCCCATTTCATCGCCAATGAAGTAGCCATGGTCAGCGAACCGGTGAGGTCTCTGAATGATCGTCCTCTACCATATTTTTCCTCTTTTGAGTTGGTCATGGTTGATGGCGGTGCTGGCGCGGAGGAGCTAGAGCTTCTTGAGAAGCTGCGGACCACAGGGGTTTCCATCCTCGACCTTCGAGAGCTGGCAATCAACGAGGTGTCCGAACGGCTGAAGAGGGACTCCCTGCCGCCGTCCGACTCTGACCTGACCATCCAATGGGAGAGACCGACGGCCGAAGAAGTAAGGGCTACGGTGGATGCTCAGAGACCGGCCATCCTGATGCTCAGCGAATCGTGGTATCCCAATTGGCACGTCTATGTTGATGGTGAAGAGCACCCTCTGCTTCGGGTTAACTATGCTTTTCAAGGTGTAGCTATTGCTAACGGAAAACATCAGGTCATCTTTCGCTATGAAAAGCCTTGGTACGTCTGGCTGGGCTACGGCACCACGTTGACGACCATAGCCGGGCTGGTGTGCTGGGGGGTGATGACAAGAAGAGGAAGGCAGAACAGATGAAGCACATTTCTATTGTCCTACCCACCTACAACGAACGAGAGAACATTGTTCCCCTCATCGAGCGGTTGCAAGAGATCACGACTCAGAACGGCTGGTTCGGGGAGTGTATCGTGGTTGATGATAGCAGCCCTGACGGCACGGCCCAGGCGGTGGCCAGTAGATTCGACGATGATGATGGAGTGAAGCTTATTGTGCGCAACGAGGAACGGGGGTTGGCTACGGCCATAAAGAGAGGCATTCAGGAAGCGGGTGGAGAGGTGGTTGTGGTCATGGATACCGACTTTAACCACAACCCGGCCGATGTACCTGAACTGGTGGCTCTGACGAAGAAATACCCGGTTGTGGTCGGCTCCAGGTATGTACCTGGCGGTGGTATGGACATGGCTGCGGCCCGCTTCTGGGGGAGTCATATCTTCAACCTCTTTATCCGTCTCGTCCTCTGGCTGAGGACCCGCGACAACCTCAGCGGCTTTCTGGCGGTGCGACGGGAAGTCCTCGATACCATTGAGGACATGGGGAAGATATTCTACGGGTACGGCGACTACTGTATCCGCTTCCTTTATCATGTACATCGGCAGGGAATGGCCATCAAGGAGGTTCCAGTAGTGTATCAGATGCGGGGAGCTGGGGAGAGCAAAACCAGGTTGCTGAAGTACACCCTCCAGTACACTGCTTCGGTTCTCAGGTTGCGCTTCCGGGGTCTCAGGTAGATCGGCCGGGAAAAGGGTGTTTTGTTAAAGTTGTCTAAAGTCAAGAGTATCTATCAAGAACACCACGATTTTGTCTTGCTTTTCTTGCTCTTTGTCTCTTTTCGTTGGCTGACCCTCCTCTTCTATCGCCCTGGGGGCTTCATCGCCGATTTCTCCGATTTCTATTTCTACCGGGCCTTCGCCGAGCTGACTAACGAAGGGTACTATCCCTACCTCAACCTCTGGTCCGCCTATCCTCCTATCTTCCCCTGGCTGGTCGTAGCGGTCTACCGCTTGAGCATCCTCATTCCACCCTGGAACGATCCCAGCCTGTGGTTTAATTCTATCCTGGGCACCGTGCTTCTCCTTTTTGAGGCCGGCAATCTGGTTCTCATCTATCTGTTGGGTCGAGAGATATATCAACCGGCTGGGGCTGTTAAAGTTGGATGGATCTACGCTGGCCTCTTCGTGCCCGTCTATACCCTCACCGGATGGTTCGAAGGTTTCCCCCTCTTCTTCTTGCTCCTGGCGGTCTACTTGCTGATCAAGAGGAGATCTATCTGGAGCGGGGTGGTCTCTGCGATTGGTTTCATGGTCAAGCTGCTGCCGCTGCTGGTAGTACCCATCGCTCTGCGCATACTGTGGATTGAATGTCGGCACCGGGTTGAAGAGGGGAGGGTGCTTCCAAATCGCAGATTCCTGATTCCTCTGACCTATCTTGCCACTACCCTTATAGTCATTGCCTTGATTGCCTGGCCCTTCTGGCGTCTCAACCCCCACCTCTTGTTCGCCTCTCCTCTGATGGCTGCGGCACGACCTCCGTGGGAGAGCGTCTGGGCCCTTTTGGAAGGGAATTTCACCTATGGGATAATTGAGGCTGACATGCGCGACCTGACCAGCATCGGGGTCAGTCAGACTCCCTCACGGCTACCCTGGGCCTTGATAACGGTGGCCTTTGGCCTGATCTACCTTTGGCTGTATGGGCGTCCCTTTGATTGGCAACGAAAAGTCAGCATAATAGCCTTCACCGCCCTGAGCCTCAATCTGTTCGTTCTCTACAACAGGGGATACAGCCCTCAGTTCCTGGTCTGGCTCCTGCCGTTCCTGGTGTTGTTGATGCCTGACTTGCGAGGGGTGGCCTATGCCCTCGTGCTGAGCTTTGTCAACATGGTGGAGGGCACCGTCTACTTCATCATCTTCCCGCAAGAGCATTGGCTGCTGGTGGTCACTGTTCTGGTGCGAACGGTACTCATATTGGCCTTGTGTCTGGAATATTATATGATCCTCTCCAATCGCTCCTGGTCCTGGGCCAAGCGCGGGCGCCGTATCCTCTTCGGCTTTTTGGCCGGGGCCTTCCTGCTGGCCATAGTCCCGGCTGGGGGGCGTTTGGCCTTTGCCTACTTCGAGGATCGCTACCATCAGAACCGCTGTCGAGAAGCTATAGACTACGTTCGTGCCTACGGAGAGAAGGATGCTGTCCTGGTCTCAACCGGGTTGGATTCTTTTCACCAGTTGTATCCCTTCCTCCACGACGATTTTACTCTGGTGGTCCTGGACCCATATGTCCCAGCCGGTAGTTCGCTACGGCAGCGGACTGAAGAGCGCCTGGCGGAGATAGCAGCCCGTTACCCTGAGGTGTGGTTGGTGCGGGAGAATTCGACGGCGGATCAACGTCTGGGCGAGATAGCCGAGACCTGGTTGCGGCTTAACCTGTATCAAGCCTCACGCTACGGACAGGGTCCATGCCCACTGGCTCAATTCGTCTCTCCAGGGAGGACAGGCATTGTGCCCTTAGGGGCCAATCTGGGGGGCAGGGTGAAACTGGTGGGGTACGATGCAGTCACGGAGGACGGAAGATCGCTGGCCAGCTTGGGGACGCTGGCTATCCAACCTGGTTCCAGGTTGTACCTTACCCTTTATTGGCAGGGTTTGGTGAAAATGGATGTGTCCTACACCGTATTCGTCCACTTCCTGGATAGGGAGGGGCGGCGTTGGGGTCAAAAGGATGGTATCCCTGGGCAGGGTACTTTGCTCACCACCGATTGGCAGCCGGGACAGGTGATTGTGGACCGGCGGGAAATGGCCGTGGCTGCCGATGCGCCAGCAGGCCCATACACGCTGACCGTAGGGCTGTACGATGCGGTCACCGGCCAGCGCCTGGATGTTCTGGACCACCTGGGTAATCCCCAAGACACTGTGGTGTGGCTGGGGGGGATCGAAGTCCGATAGGGATGGGTATTGTCGAATGAGCGGAGCGAAGAATTCCCCGGTCGTGGCGGCGGCCCTCTGTATGTTCCTCCTCTCTGTCTATTTCCTGACCTACAGTGGCACGGTACATTCCAGCGATGGCTTGTCAATGCTGGCCGTGACCGACAGCCTGGTCAAACGTGGCCATTGGGATACCGGCCAGGTGTACTGGCTGGGGTTGCAGCAGGGCACCTTTGGTCGTGAGGGGGAGTTGTACTCTCGCAAGGGCCTAGGTCTGTCCCTGCTTGCTGTGCCGTTGGCCTGGCTGGGGCTGGTGGTCAGGCAGTGGGGTGCGGTCCAGACCACTTTGCTCCTGAACTCCTTCGTCACTGCCCTCACCGGAGTTCTGGTCCTGCTTTATGCTGAGTTGTTGGGATACCCGCCAGGGACAAGCCTGATGGCCGTCCTCTTTTTTGGCCTGGGGACGATGGCCTGGCCCTATGCCAAGTATTTCTTCAGTGATCCCCTCGCCGGGCTGGGGGTCTTCGCCAGCGCCTATTTCCTGCTCCGCTACAAGGAGGTCAGTTCGTTGTTCTCCCCCTTCCTGGCCGGCGCAGGCCTGGGGCTGGCTGTTGTCACCAGGCTGGCCAATGCGGTGACCATCCCTCTCTTCCTGGCTCTTCTCGTTGTCTACTCCGGATACCGGCCTCCGCAGGCTGGATGGAGGAAAGGGGCACGACGGGTCCGGAACATGCTCGTTGTAGGCTGGAAACCGTTGCTCCTTTTCCTCCTCCCCCTATCCCTTTCTGTTCTTCTGGTGGGGGGCTACAATTACCTCCGCTTCGGGGATATCTGGCAGACAGGGTATCGTCCCGAGGAGAGCTTCTCTGCCCCCTTGATGCAAGGGGTGTTGGGGCTCCTGATCAGCCCGGGTCGAGGTCTTTTCCTCTACTCGCCCATACTGGCTCTGACAATCATTGCTTTTCCGACCTTCTTTCGGCGCCACCGTCTGGAAGCCGGTTTCGGGCTTCTTCTGTTCCTGGCCTACCTGCTTCTGTATGGGAAGTGGTTCATGTGGCACGGCGGTTTTGCCTGGGGACCCCGCTTTATGGTCCCCACTATCCCCTTTCTCGTCCTGGCTATGGCTCCTCTCCTCGAGGGCCTGTGGAAAGGCAGCCGGTCAGCTTTCTACCAGGCTGCTGTGGTCTCCTTTCTTCTCTTCAGCCTGGCCGTTCAGTTACTTGGTCTGAGTGTTCCCTTTGGCCTGTACCAAATGACTCTCGAAGACACCGGACTACCACTTTTTGATCCAGCAACCTTCTTCGAGTGGCGTTACTCCCCCCTGTGGGGTCAACTCTCCTTCCTGGAGAGGCCGAACCTGGATTTCGCCTGGATGCACGAAGGACGTCTGGACGCGGTGGCCCTGGGGCTTAGCCTGGCAGGCGTCACCTTCTCTGCGGCAGTGCTGGTCTGGCAGTACCGACGAGCGAGCGCCGGAGGGCTTCCTGGCCGATCGGCGTGGTCACCAGTCATGGCCGCTGGTCTGGTCCTGATGGTCACTACCGCTCTCTCCCTGGCTCGCTACAGGGAGTCCCGTTTCTCACCCTACTCCGCCGTGGCCGATTTCATCCAGACCCGCTCTCGAGCGGGTGAGGTGATACTCTTCAACAATCCCCTCCATGTGGCGTCCTTCATGAACAATTACAAAGGTTCTCTGCCGCTCTACGGTTTGAACGAGGGTGGGCCGCCCCTTTCTTCAGAGACCGAACAACTTCTGCCCCGACTTGTGGATCGCTACCAACTCTTCTGGCTGGTGTCTGACTATCTTCCGGCCACCGAGAGTGCCCTGGACCTTTGGCTGGCCGAAAGAGGTTTTCTGGTTCTGGACAGGGATGTTGATCATCAGCGGCTGGCTGTCTATTTCTTGCCCCAGGGACCACTGAGCGAGTATAGAACCGCAGCAGTCTTCGGAAAGGTCATCGCTTTGGAGGGTTACGCTCTGTCACCGACCACAGCGGCTGGTGAGGTATTGCCCCTCAAACTGCATTTTCGTTCTCTGGCCGCCGTTGATCGGGACTACCAGGTCTTTGTTCATCTGCTGGACAGCGCCGATCAACTCTGGGCTCAAGACGATGGAACCCCTCAGGATGGCTTACGTCCCACCTCAACCTGGCAGGTGGGGGAGAGGGTGGAGGACAGGCACGCCCTCTGGCTTCCCTCAGACATACCAGCCGGCCAGTACTTTCTGAAAGTGGGCCTATACCGGCTCAGCGATGGAGGACGTCTTTCCACAGCCGATGGTACCGATAGTGTCAATTTGGGGCCCATCAAGGTCATTTCCTCCAGGTCTTGAGTAGAAGGAGAAAAGGATGAAGAACTGGCTTACCAGACTCAGGAATATGCACCTGGCAGTGATCGGTCTCTACACTCTCCTGGCCCTGATCCTTACCTACCCTTTGGTAGCGCGGTTCGCCACCCATGTACCCGGCAGTGAGCTGTGGGCCTTCGACGAGTACACCTTCGTCTGGAACCTGTGGTGGTTCAAGCAGGCCGTGTTGAACCTGCGCACAAACCCCTTGTACACTGACTACATCTTCTATCCGGTGGGCATGAACCTGGTCCTCTACACTTACACCATCTTCAACGCCATGGCTGCCTTGCCCCTCGAAGCCCTTTTCAGCTTGATTGTGGCCAGTAACACGGCGACCCTCTTCGCTTTCGTATTCTCAGCCTACGGGACCTTCCTGCTGGTCAGATATCTCCTGACTGAGCTGGGGACACCTGTGGTTCCTCGCTCCTCGTTCCCCGTTCCAACCCTGGCCGCCTTCCTGGCCGGTCTATCGTATGGCTTTACCACCAGCAAGTTCGTCTATGCTGCCTTGGGCCACTACAATGCGGTGGGCACACAGTGGATCCCGTTGTTCACCCTGTACTTCGTCAAAACCATCCGAGAACCTGCTCGAAGGAACGCCATGATGGCTGGGCTTTTCCTGGCTATGGCCATGCTGGTGGAGATGAATGTGGGGGTGTTCCTGGGGATGTTGGCTCTCATATTGCTCCTCTTTGTCAGACGATCAAAGCTGGAGGGCATCGGCCAGAAGGCTGGTCAAAAGTATGCGCTTCTGAGACGCCTGACCGTGTTGGCGACCACGGCGGTACTTCTGTATCTTCCGGTGCTGATCCCCGTCGTGGCCGAGTTTGCGGCCGGTGACTATGCCCTGAAGGGCTGGGGCGATGCCCAGAAGCTTTCGGTAGACCTCTTTGGCTTCGTGACCCCCTCGGACCTGCATTCCCTATGGGGTGGGGACTGGGCTCAGGAGTTGACCAGAGTCAAGGAAGGGACGGCCCGCTTTGCCGATGTCAATACTGTTTTCCTGGGATATGTCACCCTGCTCCTGGCCCTCTTGGGCGCCATCAGGTATTGGCCACGGGTCAAAGCCTGGGTTGTCTCTGGAGTGGTCTTCGCCCTTTTCTGCCTGGGGCCCTTGTTGCAGATAAACGGCCGATCCCTTTTCGACCTTGACGGCCTGGAGGTCACCTTCCCCATGCCTTTCATTGCCCTGCACTACATCCCCATCGTCAGGGCCAATCGAATCCCCAACCGGTTCAGCGTGGTATTGCTCCTCTGTATGGCCGTCCTGGTGGGATATGCCAGCCTCGAAATCCTGGGGTGGGTAGGGAGAGTGGAGAAGCAAAGATGGAGGACGGGAGCCAGAGCTGTTCTCCCCCTTTTGTCCTTCCTACTCCTGGCCCTCCTGCTACTCTTCGAGCACCTCTCAGTTCCTCTGCCTCTCACCGACGCCCGTGTGCCTGAGATCTATCACCGCATCGCCGCCGAGCCGGGTGATTTCGCTATCCTGACCACCCCGCTGGGCTGGCGAAACAGCTTCACCGTGCAGGGAGCGGAGAACACTCGGACTGAGTACTATCAAACGGTGCATGGCAAGCGCCTACTGAGTGGCAACACATCTCGCAACCCTCCCTTCAAGTTTGAGTACTTCGCCAGGGTGCCTGTTTTGCGTTCCATCGTTGATTTGGAAATCTACAAAGATGTTCCTCCCGAGATAAGGGAGGAGGACCGGGAGCGTGCTCTGGAGGTGCTGCGCTTCTACGATATCAGATACGTGGTGGTTAACCCGGCGGTACCTGGCCGCCAGCCCTACGCCGACAACCGGGAGCGGGTCAGGGAATATATCGAGGAGGTGCTGCCCGTTGAGAAGGTGTATGATTCAGAGGGGGTGGTGGCTTACCAGGTAGCCCAGCCACCGCTAAGCCAGGAGATCACCATTGATCTGGGCACGGAATCATCCTGGATGTATCGCGGTGAAGGCTGGAGCAGGGATGAGGAGATTGCCGGCGCTTCGGCTAACTGGGCGGTGGCTCAAGGGGCACATCTCTTCTTCCCCATCGGAGAGAGGAGGGACTACAGGCTGACGCTCAACATGGTTCCCTTCGCCTATCCGGAGGCACCGACGCAGACGGTGGAGGTGACCCTCAATGGCCGACCACTACCGCAGAAACTCACCCTCGCCCCAGCCTGGACCAGCCACCAGGTAGACATTCCAGCCACCTATCTGAGGTCCGGTCTGAACGAGATCGCCTTCCATTTTGCCTATCTGGCCTCCCCCCATGAAGTGTTGCCTGGGGATTTCAGCATTGGTCAGACTGGACTTCGGTCACCGGTGGACATAACGGTGAACAGCGCTGGCCTCACCGCCGGGAACTTTGCTTACATCACCGTGGACGGAAAGGAGGCTTCGACCCACCGCCGGGGCTACAATCTGGCGGTCATTGACCCCCAAAGTGGCCATATTCTGGATAAGCGAGGGTTCGATACCTGGGCCAACCAGTACGAATCTCAGGCCATGGCCCAATTCATGGCTGATATCCCTCAAGGGTACATCGTTGTGGTTGCGGTGAAGGAGGATGGGGCCAAGAGCCTGACGCAAGAGGGGGTGGAGGCTTTGCGCTCTATTGGAGCGCAAGAGGACCTGCGCGGTACAGAGTATCGTTCCCATGCTATTATCGGGGTGAAGGGGGCCGCTCCAGGCACAGCCCTGGAGCTATCCGCTGAGGGGAACGCCTATCTCCACGTCGGTCACAACCCGGACGAGCGTACTCTGGCCGTGGCCGTAGATTGGCTGCACCTCGCGCCAAAATGACAGCCTTGGCTCATTCTTAGATCTGCGTGCGGGGATCAAGGGCATCTCGGAGCCCATCACCCAGGAAGTTGATACTGAGGACGGTCAGCAGGATAAAGGCCCCGGGAAATATCCACAGCCAGGGTGCCGTCCTGAGGTAATGTTGGGCCTTGTCGAGCATATTGCCCCAACTGGCGGTCGGCGGCTGGATGCCCAGGCCCAGATAGCTTGCGTAAGCCTCCATGAGGATGGCGTTGGCTACTCCGAGCGTGGCAGCGACGACGATAGGGGCAACCGAATTGGGCAGGATGTGACGGAAGATGAGGCCGAAGTTCTTTACCCCGATGCAGCGGGCGGCGGTAATGAACTCCTGTTCCTTGAGAGAAAGGAAGTTGGCCCGAACGATACGGGCCAGGTACATCCAACTGGTTAGCCCGATGATCACGATGATGAGAATCACGCTACCGGTGAAGCTTCTGCCCAGGAAAGTGAAGGATGGGATTTTGGCCTGGAATAGCCTCCCGGCCAGGATAAGGAGGAAGAGGCCGGGTATGTTGAGCATGGCCTCGGTGAAGCGCATAAGCAGGCTATCCACGAATCCACCGTAGAATCCGGCCAGGGCGCCGACCGTGATGCCCACCACTACCGAAATGAAGACGGCCAGCACGCCGACCATCATGGAAATCTGCCCCCCGTAGATGGTACGGGCCAGAATATCACGGCCTGTGGCATCAGTCCCAAAGAGGTGTTCCCTGGAGGGGGCGCTGAATTTCAGATCCAGATCGGTATGGTTGGCGTACGCTTCACTGAAGATAAAGGAGCCAATGATAATATATAGCACGATGAAGCTCAGGATAAAGGCACCACACAATGCCATCTTATGTCGGCGGAAGCGCCGCCAGGCCAATTGAGTGAGGGAGCGGGGGGGACGCTCCACCTCGGTGGTGAATCCTTCAGCTACTTCGTCTGCCATGACATCAACTGCCTGGGTCATGAGCCGAATCTCTCCCTGCTGACACAACTACACAACATTGCCCCTGCGGGCTTCATTCGTATCGGATGCGGGGGTCCAGGTAGGCGTATGAGATGTCAGTGATGATCTGAAAGAAGACGACAGCCGTGGATACCAACAGTAGGATGCCCATCAGGAGGGGGAAGTCTGATTTGACAGCATGTTCCCAGAAGAGGCGTCCCATGCCTGGCCAGGCGAAGATGCTCTCGGTGACGATCGCTCCTCCCAATAGGAAAGGGAGATCTATTCCAAGAAGGGTTACCAGGGGAAGGGAGGCGTTCTTGAGGGCATGGCGTAAGATGACAGCTCTCTCGGGAACCCCTTTGGAGCGGGCGGTACGGATGTAATCCTGGTTTATCACCTCAAGCATGCAGGAGCGAATGTAGCGGGTGTAGCTGGCGATGGAGATAATGGACAGGGTAACGATAGGTAGAACCATGTGCTGGATCAGATCGGGGATGGTGGCAAAGGTGATGCCTAGAAACCTGGTCGGCTCTTGCCCGGGACTAACCAGGCTCAAGTTATATACACCTCCGGTGGGAAAGTAGGGTAACCCCCACTTCTTGAAATTCACGGCGAAGATGTAGATCATCATCAAAGCCAGCCAGAATATGGGCATCGAGTAGCCGATAAAAGATAGGGCGGTTAGGGCATGATCTAGGACGGAGTACTGCTTAAGGGCCGAGTAGACGCCAAAGGCCAGTGAAAAGATCAGAATGACAACCTGGGCTGTTAACATCAGGAGCAAAGTATTAGGTAACCGCTGCAGGATCATCTCGGTCACAGGCCGGCGGGTGACGAAAGAATTGCCCCAGTTACCGGTCGCTATGTTCTTAAGCCAGATGAGGTACTGAACCCAGATGGGCTTATCCAGGCCCAATTGTTGCCTGAGCCTGGCCCTATCTTCGGGACGCAGTCGTCGGCGGCCACCAAGTGAAGCCAGAGGGTCTCCCATCACCTGCAAGATGACAAAGAGGATGAAAGTCATGATCAGGAGCAAGGGGATGGCCTGTAACAGCCGACGGACGATATATCGGCTCATGGTACTCCTCCATACTGCAGGTAGACAAGTAGGCAAGCAGATGAGGAAACTCTCCCCTATCTACCTGCTACTTGTCTACCTGCTACTTACTATCTGCTGTCCTACTGCGCTACATCCCACTCATGGACGTTCCAGAAGGGTGTCCAGCCGGACAGTACGAAGTTCTTCAGCCTGGTGTTAACTGACCACAGATCGGGGTCGTTCCACATGCCCA
>JBHIDP010000064.1:0-12439 GCA_046760185.1 Anaerolineae bacterium | reverse complement strand
CTGGCCGCGCAGTTGGAGGACAACCTCCAGCACCCGGGCCAGACCTGAGGCATCCAGGAGATGCCCTGCTCCCAGGCTTCCGCCGGAAGGGTTGACCGGGAAGTCACCGTCAAGCTCGGTGATGCCCTCCTCCACCAGCATCCCGGCCTCACCCGGACGGCACAACCCTAGGGCCTCCATGTGTTGCAGTTCCTTGTAGGAGAAGGTATCATCAATCTCGGCGAAGTCTATCTCACGATAGGGATTACCGATTCCGGCCGTGCGGTAGGCCATCAGAGCCGCCTGCACGGCATATATGGCCTCGGCCCAGTCACGACTTTCTAGTGAAAAGGTGTCATTGGCCCAGCCGACCCCTCTGATCCAAACCGGTAGCTCGCTGAGGTCTTCGGCTACATTCCTAGAGGCCAGAACCATGACGATAGCCCCATCAGCGTGGGAACTGGCATCCAGGCGGCTCAAGGGTTCGGAGAGAGGTTCGGAACTGAGGACATCATCAGCACTGATGGCCGCACCAAAGGCAGCAATGGGGTTCAGTAGAGCATTGTATCTGTTCTTCTCCACCACCAGGGCACATTGCTCTTTGGTGTTTCCCGTATCATGAAGATAGCGGCACATCTCCAGGCCGGCCACGAAGTAGGGATGCGCCACCAGGGGGCGGTTAAACACCGGGTCAAAGGCGTAAGCCATAACCTCCGGCAGAGTCAGTATGTTGGAAGCTTTGCTGTGGGCTTCCACGGCCACAATATCCATAACCCCGGTCAGGATCTGCATGTAGGCGGCAATGAGTCCATGGATACCCTCGCCGGAGATGGTCTGCACTGGCTTTAGGACGGCACCCAGTTGATCAGGGACGTACTCGTCGAAGATGCTGGTGCCCTCGTTGAAATCCTCAGCCACGGTGACGAAGCTTTCAATGTCCCGTTGGGGATCCACACCGGCATCCTCATAAGCCTTCACCGCCGCCTCGAACATCAACTCCTTGTAGGAGAGGTCCGGGCTGATGGAGCGGAAGGTGGTATATCCGACACCGACGATAGCAACTTCTTCTGGCACAGTGCGCCTCCTCAATTGCTTGTGCTTTATCTCAGGACAAGATTGAAGCTTTCAGAGTGTTTCCCAGGTTCAAATTCCTCCCTGATTTTACACCAAGTACACTCCTAAGTAAAGAGCATGACGACATGGTTGGCATGATACAGTCTGTTCACGGGGCTCTAGTCGAATCTTTCAACCAGTATCTCCTCAAGGGTCGGCGGACCAATCTCCTCCAGCTCGTAGCGCACTCGCTGGTGAGGCTGAGGGATATTGATGAGGCGGCCCAGGTCAATGGGGGTGGCGATGAGGACCAGGTCGCAGGGGGTAGCCGCCACCGTGGCCTCTAGCTCCTCAATCTGTCTGGTCCCGTAGCCCATGGCTGGAAGCACCGGCCCCGTGGTCGGGTACTGGCGGTAGGTCTCCTCGATGGAGCCCACCGCGTAGAGGCGTGGGTCCACGATCTCGGCCGCACCGAAGCGTCGGGCAGCCACCACCCCTGCCCCGTAGGCCATCTCTCCGTGAGTAAGGGTGGGGCCATCCTCGATGACCAGCACCCGCTTGCCTTTGATGGCTGCTGCGTCATCTACGAAGATGGGCGAGGCAGCCTCGACTACCGTGGCCGTAGGGGCAAGCTGCTTCACGTTCTCCCTCACGGTGGCGATATCTTCCTCCTCGGCGGTGTCAATCTTGTTGATGACCACCACGTCGGCCAGGCGCAGATTGGTCTCGCCGGGATGGTAGGCCAGCTCGTGACCAGCCCGGTGGGGGTCTACCACCACGATCTGAAGGTCTGGATGGTAGAAAGAGAGGTCGTTGTTGCCTCCATCCCAGATGATAATGTCAGCCTCCCTTTCCGCCTCCTCCAGGATCTGTCCGTAGTCCACCCCGGCGTAGACGATGCTGCCTCGGTCCAGGTGCGGCTCGTACTCCTCCCGTTCCTCAATAGTGCACTGGTAGCGATCCAGGTCCTCATAGGAGGCGAAGCGCTGGCAGGCCTGCTTGGTCAGGTCGCCGTAGGGCATGGGGTGGCGGATGACCACCAGCCTCTTGCCCATGTGCCGCAGGACATCGGTGACCCGCCGGGTGGTCTGACTCTTACCGGAACCGGTGCGCACGGCACAGATGGAGATGACGGGCACCTTGGCTTTGAGCATGGTTGTCTGGGGGCCCATCAGGCGGAAGTCGGCTCCGGCAGCCAGGACCTGAGAGGCCTTGTGCATGACGTAGGGGTGGGAGATGTCACTGTAAGCGAAGATGACCTGGTTAATTCGGTGCCCTTTGATCAGGTCGGTCAGCTCACTTTCAGGGTGGATGGGGATGCCCTGAGGGTAGAGTTCACCGGCCAGTTGAGGGGGATAAAGCCGGCCCTCAATGTTGGGGATCTGGGTGGCGGTAAAGGCGACCACTTCGTAGGCGGGGTTGTCTCGAAAGTAGACGTTGAAGTTATGAAAGTCGCGCCCAGCGGCACCCATGATGATGATACGGTCTTTCCCCATTGAAAGAGCCTGCTCCTTTTCCCTACACCGCCCGGCGCATTTCCTCCACCGCCTGGGGGTTCTCCAGCGCCGACAGGTCACCAGGGTCCTCCCCCAGGTAAGCCGCTCGAATGACCCGGCGCATCACCTTGGCGTTACGCGTTTTGGGCAGGTCGCCCACGAATTTCACCTCTTTGGGTTTCAGCGGCTTGCCCAGATGTTGGGCCACCAGCCCTTGTAATTCCTCCCGTAGCATCTCCCCCGGCTCGTAACCTGGTTTCAACACGCAGAAACAGACCACTGCCTGTCCCTTGATGGGGTCAGGCACGCCAACGGCCGCCGCTTCAGCCACAGCCGTATGCCCTACCAGCACCGATTCTACCTCTGCCGGACCCAGCCGTTTGCCGGCCACCTTGATGGTATCGTCGGAGCGGCCCAGGATATACCATAGGCCGTCTTCGTCCACCGCCGCCCAGTCACCGTGCACCCACACCTCGGGAAAACGGGACCAGTAGCTTTCGATGTAGCGCTCCGGGTCTTTCCAGAAGCCCCGTGTCATTCCGATCCATGGCTGGCGGACCACCAGTTCGCCCACCTGACCGCGCACTGAGCAACCTTCCTCGTCCACCACATCGGCGGCCATGCCGAGCACGGGACCGGAGAAAGCACAGGGCTTGAGCGGGACCAGGACGTTGCCGATGAGGATACCACCTGAGACCTCCGTTCCACCGGAGTAGTTCACGATGGGGAGCCGCCCTCCGCCGACGGTGTTGAAGAACCACAGCCAGGGGTCGGGATTCCACGGTTCACCGGTGGAGCCGAGGATGCGCAGCGATGAGAGGTCGTGTGACTGCACAGGCTCATCACCATGGGGCATCAGCGCCCGCACCAGGGTGGGGGAGACGCCCAGGATGGTGATCCCGTGCTGCTCCACCAAAGCCCAGAGGCGGTCAGGACCAGGGTAGTCCGGGGCCCCATCGTAGAGCACCATGGTGGCTTTCAACAGCATCGTGCCGAACACCTCCCACGGTCCCATCATCCAGCCCATGTCGGTCACCCAGTGGAGGGTGTCGAATTCTTGCACATCGAGCCCATGAGCCATATCCTGGGCCGACTTGACAGGGAAGCCGCAGTGGGTGTGCACGGCCCCTTTGGGCCTGCCCGTGGTGCCCGAGGTGTAGATGACCATCAGGGGGTCTTCGGCGTCGGTGCGCTCCGTCTCTGCCTGTTGTGGTTGTCCTTCCAGCAGTTCATCCCACCAACGGTCACGCGCTTTGGTCCAGGGAACCTCAGTCCCCACCCGTTTTACGACAATGACATGCTTGAGGGAGGCTCCGGCATTGGAACGCCGGGCTACAGCGATGGCCTCGTCAGCCACCGGCTTCATGGGCACTACCTGGCCCCGTCGGTAGAAGCCATCGGCGGTGAAGAGGGCCTTGGCTCCGGCGTCGGCCAGGCGGGTGGCCACGGCCGCTGCGCCGTAGCCGGAGAAGAGAGGCAGCACAATGCCGCCGATCTTCACGATGGCCAGCAGGGCGACCACAATCTCCGGCACCATGGGCATAAAGAGGCCGATGGCGTCCCCTTTCTTCAAGCCCAGGTCCCTCAGGGCATTGGCCAGGCGGTTCACCTCCCGGTAGAGGTCCCCGTAGGTCAAAAGCCGGCTGGCCCCTTCCTCACCCTCCCAACGCACGGCAACCCGGTTCTGCACTGGCGTGCCCATCCATTTGTCCAGGCAGTTGTGGACGATGTTCAACTTACCCCCGATGCACCAGCGGGCCCAGGGGGTGCCCTGGGAGGTGTCGAGAATGCGTTGGTACGGCTGGTAGAACTCGATGTCCAGGTCCTCCAGGACAGCCTCCCAGAACCAGGCGATGTCCTCGGTGGAGCGCCGTAGCGCTTCCTCGAAGGTGGAGATGCCATAGTGGTCCATGAACCGCTTTAGGTGGCTGCGGTTTACATATTCAGGAGTTGGCTGCCAGACGATTTCCCTTCCGAAGCTGAAGCGTTCCATCTGTAACCTCCCTTAGATCATTCCCTGCAGGTTCTCCCCACCTAGGATGATGATGGCCAGTTCCTTCTCATACCGCACCTCATAGAAGTCATGCCAGTCTTCGTATTTCTCCTTTAGCCTGGCCAGGATGGTGTTGATCAACGTATCACGTTGCTTCTTGTGGGGGGATTTGACCTCCAGTTGTACGCTCTGCAGACCGACGAAGCAAATGACGTCAACGCTGGGGTAGAATCGGGGCAGGTCGAGTTTATGTACGATCTCCCGGACGTCGCTTGCCACCTCCCAGACGGTCCTCTTTGCAGCGAGCATTAGAACCTCCCTTCCGAGGTTCTGGTTTGCCGGAGAGTTTACGTATAGCATCAACGCGGCACTCTGTGATTTCTAGAAAGTTCAACTGGCCGGTCTAGGCTTGTAGGTTATCCTGGCCAAAAGGACACCAACCTCGTACAAGATCAAGAGGGGGGCCATCACCAGCAACATGTTGAAGGGGTCCGGTGTGGGAGTAATAACGGCGGCGATTATAGCGGTGATAAGGATAGCATATTTGCGGTTGGAGGTAAGCAGCCTTGGGCTGACCACGCCTATTCTAGCCAGGAAAGCCACTATGAGGGGCGTCTCGAAAATGACGCCCACCCAGAAAACAAGGGTGGTAACGAACGAGATATAGTAGTCAATAGAATAGGTAGGACTGACGATATCTCCCAGGAACCCTTGGAGGTATTTGATGGAGAAGGGGAGCATTATGAAGGAGGCGAAAGCGACCCCCACAGCGAAGAGGAGGGTGCCGGACGGTACGAGGATGTAGAGATAGGTTCTCTCGCGGCGTGTCAAGCCGGGGACAAGGAAGCGTATCAGTTGATAAAGGATGACTGGCATGGCCATGACCAGCCCGATAATGAGTGCCACCTTGAAGTAGATGACAATGGTCTCCGTCGGTCTTAGAGCAACCGGTTTTCTCTCCCCCATAGGCGCGATCAGGAGTTCGAGAAAACGGGAGGTAAAGATGAGGCTTATCAAGGTGGTGACGGCTACGGCTATGACCGACTTTATCAGGCGCTCTCGCAGTTCCTCCAAATGCTCGATGATGGTGAGCTTCTTCCCTTCGGCCATACATTTTTCCCTACTTGGTTGATTTCTCCTCGGTCTCGCTCTTCTCGTTTTTCTTTTGGCCAGTGGCCGCTTCGGAAAGGCTCTCCATTTCCTGGGTAATCTCCGTGGTTATCTCCTCGGAGGCCTGCTTGAATTCCCTGAGCCCTTTCCCAATGGCGGAACCGATCTCAGGCAGTTTGCCAGGCCCGAAGATGATGAGAGCGATGATAAGAATAAGGAGCAACTCCATCGGCCCTATTCCCAAGAAGTTCATGCTCTACCCCCATCTCATCCTATTGTCAGTACTTGAGAAAAGTCGCTCAAAAGGGGCGTCCTCGCCCCGTCTGGGTGGCGGGGACGCCACCCAAGAGCAGAGTTTTCCCATCTACTGATTATCGGTCTGTGGCACCATTCGCCACATCAAGTTGCTGTTCAATCGCCGCTTTCTGCGTCATAAGAGCCCCCAGAGCGCCATTTATGAACCGACGGGAGCTCTCGCTGCCAAAAAGCTTTGCTAGCTCCACTGCCTCGTTGATGGCCACCTTCTCCGGGATGTCCTGATCCATCATGACCTCATATATGGCCATGCGAAGGATATTACGATCAATGATAGCTATCTGTTGGGGTGGCCATTCGGGAGCGATGCGGGTGATGATCTGGTCAAGCGCAGGTATATGGGCAAGGACGCCATGAACCAATTGTCTGGCGAAGTCATCGCCCCCCTTGGGCAGGGGTTTCTCTTGTAAATGATAGGTCAGGATAGTTTCCGCATCGTGACCGACGCTATCTATCTCGTAGAGGGTTTGCAAGGCCAGCATTCTGGCGCGGCGTCTTACTTTCACCAGGAGACCCCTCGTTTAGATGATCATTCGCTGGCGAAGTCGGCAACATCCTCGATATGGACGTTTACTTCCCTGACCGTCATACCAACCATGTCATGAATAGCCCGGTTCACCTCAGCTTGCAACTGTTGCCCAAGACGCAGCATGTTGGTGTGGGGCTCGACGATGATATGGAGGTCAACAGCCACAGCGTCATCCTCGATATCTATCTTGATCCCTTCGCTGATCCGTGGTCGGCGCAGAAGACGGTTCATACCACGAAAGCTGTAACTCAGTCCCGCCACACCGGGAGTGGCCAGGGTGGTAAGTCTGGCGATCGTCCGCAAAACCTCGGGAGCGATGGTTACTGTACCTAACTTCTGTCCTTCCATTCTTAGAAGATCATCCCCCCGTCCACACGCAGAACCTGACCGGTGATGAAACCGGCCTCGTCAGAGGCGAAGAAAGCCACAGCCTTGGCCACATCTTCGGTCGTGCCGAACCTACCCAGCGGGGTCAGCTCGAGGGCCATGTCTTTGAGTTCCTGGGGCAGGTCAGCAGTCAGATCAGTCTGAATGAAGCCCGGCGCTACGGCGTTGACAGTGATGTTGCGAGAACCGACCTCCTTGGCCAGGGCCTTGGTGAAGCCGATGAGCCCGGCCTTGGACGAGGAATAATTCGTTTGCCCCGCTTGACCTGCCACGCCCGAAACGGAGGTGATGTTGACAATGCGGCCATAGTGTTGCTTCATCATACGGCGTATAGCAGCCTTGGAGCAGTTCCAGGCGCCTTTGAGATTGACATTGATGACCAGGTCCCAGTCGGCCTCCTTCATCCTCATGATCAGATTGTCACGGGTGATGCCGGCGTTGTTGACCAGGATGTCAATGCGCCCGAACTCGGCTATGACGCGGTCTATCATGGCCTTGGCGCTGGCGTTGTCGGCCACGTCTACCTCTATAGCTATGGCCCGCCGACTGGTGTCAGCAGCGATCCCCTTAGCCACGGCCTCAGCCTTCTCCAAGTTCAGATCGGCCAGGGCAACATCCGCCCCGCGTTTGGCCAGAGTCTCGGCGATGGCCCGGCCGATGCCCTGGGCCGCGCCAGTGACGACGGCTACTTTATCCTTCAGATTCATTTCCCTCCTCCGGTAATTTTTTGTTCCTCCTAGACCTCCGCAAGCGCCCTGACGCCAGTTGCATCCCCCACACCTATCGTTCGCACGCTCTTGTCGGTACGCCTGATGAGCCCTGCTAGCACGTCCTTGGGTCCGATCTCGACGAAGGTGGTGACACCCTGTTCGAGCATGTACTGGATTGTCCGTACCCACTGCAGGGGAGAGTAGAATTGCTGGACAAGCTCGGCCTTTATCTCCTCGACCGTGGAGATGGGTCGTGCGGTTACGTTGGCGATGACCGGGATCCTGACCTCACGGAGATCAACCAGCGAGACCGCCTGCTTGAACTCCTCCGCCGCTTCTCGCAGCAAAGGTGAATGGCTGGCGATGCTGACAGCCAGCGGGATAGCCCGCCTGGCTCCCCTCGCCTTCGCCAGCCCCATCGCCTTCTCCAGAGCGGGTCTCTCCCCCGAGATCACGGTTTGACCAGGTGAATTGTAGTTAGCAATACAGACGATGCCCTCTTTCTGCGCCTCTCGGCAGACCTCTTCGAGAGTGGCCTCGTCTAGCCCGATCACCGCAGCCATCCCTCCAGGGGCTTGCTTCCCCGCCTCCTTCATCAGCCGCCCGCGCTCACGGACCAAGCGCAGCGCAGCAGCGAACTCCAACGCTTCGGCAGCCACCAGGGCCGAATATTCACCCAAGCTGTGGCCAGCCACGAAAGATGGTCTATCGCCCGTCGTCCATCGTCCATCGCCTTGCAGAACCCGAAGGCAAGCGGTACTCACGGTCAGAATGGCTGGCTGAGTATTTATCGTATCCGTCAGTACATCTTTCGGCCCTTCGAAGCAGAGTTTGGATAGAGCGAATCCCAGTACCTCGTCGGCCTCGTCGAAGGTAGCGCGGGCTGCTGGGTACATCTCGTACAGGTCACGTCCCATGCCCACGTATTGGGAACCTTGGCCAGGGAAGATGAAAGCCGTTTTCATGTCTTTACTCTCTAATCGCTATCGCACTTCCCGCCGCGCCTGAGCAATAACCTCCGCCAAGCGTCCCATCTGTTCCATCGTCGCCAGGACGACGCTTTCGAATTCCTGCCAGAACTCCCGCTCGAAGCGCCGCCGCACCAGGTCATCCCAGAGGCCGCGCGCAGTATGCCACTGTCCCTGGAGGGCTTGCCAGCCGCCCTGGATGCGTTCACGGGCGTCGTTCAACGAGCTCATTTCTCCGCCTCGTATTCTCCACCTTTCTCACGGATAGCCTGTGCCGAAACTGGGGTAACCAGGGCATGGAATCGCTGCTCAGCAGGTTCCTCTCGAAAGGCAAAAGTGCGAGCCACGGTCTGGAAGGCGGGAAGCCAGGTTTCATAATCTTCCTCGGCAGCAACATAAATGAGTTCGTAGATTCGTTCCCCTCGCCTCAGGAAAATGCGTCGTTCCCGGATGGGGCTCATCTGGGCTTTGACGTTGTTAAGCGGCAGGGGCATTTTGTAAGTGATTTCCACCTCTACAGCCTCGCTTCCAGCTAATGTTCCCCTAGCCTGTGCGAGGGTCTGGAAGCTAGGCAAAGGGCGGTGACGATTTATGTGATCTTTCGAAAGCATTTCAGGGGTTTGGTCCCGCTCCGCACGCCCCCACACGGCTATTGAGGTTGTGAAGGTATCGGCACGGTTGCGTGGGCCGGCGATGAAAACCTCAACGAAATCGTCTTTAATGCTTTCCCGCACCTCCCACCCGGTAGGATGAAGGAAAGAGAGAGGCCACTCCGGGTAAGAGGATTCAAATAAAGTGAATCCTTGAATCTTCCCCATTTAACACCTACCTCCCCTCAGTAATCAGGAAGACCCTTGTAAAGGGCTTTAATGAGCAATTTCGCTTCTTCCTCCCCTTGAGCAATCATCCAACTTACCCAATCGCATTGGGAATCGGTTTCCCTTCCCTTAATTTTATCCCAAACCTCCGCTTGGGCTTTGAAAGCATGATACTCCTGCTCAATCGAGTTCGGCCGATCCCAAAGGACATGGGTGCCTTCGTGAGCGAGATGGGCAGCCAGCACTTTGGGCGAAGCCTTTTTCAAGCTTTCATGAATTCTAATCTCGTTGATGTCGGGGTAATATCGGGCGATGGCTCCCTCCGTAGGCCCGAAGCGCACGGTTGTGTTTTTCTCCCGAATCGCCTTGGCTGCCGGATGGCCCGGTTCTGTGCTCTCAAGAAACTGGAGAGCTTCCCTCAACCCAGCTTTTTCCATCGGCTCCCCTTAGAGCCTATCCGAAAACCCAGCAGCGGGGGCTCCCATGCCCCCACTGGGCGGGCGTGGGAGCCAGCCCAGCTAGTTTTCGGACAGGTACTAATAGCGTAGGATTGAGGAATCTGAGCTCCTGCTATTGCTTCGCCGGGCACCACCGGAGTCACCGATGGAACGAAACATCTGACTATCTCTCTTATTAAACCAGAATTATCTCCAACGCCTTCTCGTCTATGATGAACTCTTCAGTGGCCGGGTCGAGCTTTATCTTCCACCTTTGGAGGAAGTCGGAGCCCACTATCACCTCACAAGGGAGCTTGGGAACGACCAGAAAGTGGTGAACCAGAAAGTGTTCCTTTATATCCACATAGAGGTCGGTGGTATATTCAGCCGTGAAGGCGGTCTCATCGCCCAATGTGAAGGTCAGGGAGACGGGCGCCTTCAAGACTTGGGCAAGCTCCCTTGCCACATCTTCCCTCACGAAGCAGGCGGAGGCTCCCGTATCGAACAGGACATCGCAATCCTTCCTACTAACGCTACCGGCAACCTCCAGCTTTTTCCTGATAAGCCCCATATCCACTTCCCTCAAAAAACTAGCCCACAACTCCCTGCAGCCCGGTGATTATCTCCTCCGCTTCGGCGATGATCCCTTCGATGATCTCTTTGCAGGGCTTGATGTCTTTGATCATCCCTGCTATCTGCCCGGCCATGACGGAGCCTCGTTTGACGTCACCTTCAACCACAGCCAACCGCAATCTCCCAGTACCGAAATCTATAATCTCCTTCTCCGATACCCCTCGCTCTTCAAGCTCTTTGAACTCGTGCACCATCGGGTTCTTCAGACAGCGCACCGGATGCCCCAAGCTGTGCCCGGTAGTCATGGTGGAGCGGTCGCTGGCCCTGATGATCCTCTGCTTATAGTTGTCGTGAGCGGTGCATTCGGTACTGCAAATGAAGCGGGTACCCATCTGAATGCCGACGGCTCCCAGGGCAAGGGCAGCAACCAAACCACGTCCATCAGCCATGCCGCCAGCGGCTACGACAGGGATGCTCACGGCATTTACCACCTGCGGTACCAGCGGCAGGGTAGCGACATCGCCGACGTGACCCCCGGACTCCGTCCCCTCTGCCACCACTGTATCCACCCCTGCCCTCTCCAGTCGCTTGGCCAGAGCAACAGAAGCAACGAGGGCCATGACGGTCACTCCTCCCTCCTTGAGGCGGGCAATGTGGTTTCCAGGCCGCCAGGCCCCGATGGCCACAATCTCTACATCCTCTTTGAGGCAGAGTTCAACGATCTCGTCGGCGTACTCCGAGACAGCCAGAGGGATGTTCAAACCGAAAGGTTTGTCGGTCAGTTCCCGAGCCAGCCAGATCTGCCGCCTGATCTCCTCTGGGGGAGCATTTCCTCCTCCAATGATCCCTAACCCCCCTGCATTGGAGACAGCGGCGGCCAGTTCAGCCGTTCCTGCCCAGGCCATGCCCCCCTGAACGATGGGATGTTTGATGCCTAACAGGTCGCATAGAGGGGTATGGATCATGACCTATCTCCTTGTGAAGGATACCTGTAACAAAATGGCCGTGCAGGTGACAACGAATCAGGGCACGGCCAATTTAGGCAGGGGGAGATACCACTACTACTCCGACTTTTTGGTTTCGATCTCTACCACGGTAACACCCTTGTAACTGCCGCATGAAGGGCAGACGTGATGAGGGCGTCGTGGTCGGTGGCACTGTGGGCAAAGGACGAGGTGCGGCGGGGTCAAACTGTGATGGCTGCGACGCCGGTTGCGACGTCCTTTCGAAATCTTTACCTTGGGTACAGCTCCCATCTAGCTATTGCTCCTTCTACTTGTATGTCTTAAGAACCTATCCGAAAACCCAGCAGCGGGGGCTCCCATGCCCCCACTGGGCGGGCGTGGGAGCCAGCCCAGCTAGTTTTCGGATAGGTACTAAGCTGGGAGAACCTACGAGAGCTCCAATTCCCTCAAAGCAGTCCAGCGGGGGTCACCAACGGACGATTCACATTGACAGGCTCCCTCGTTCAGATTCTGTCCGCACTGAGGACACAAACCGGCACAATTCGGGTGGCAGAGCGGGTGCATAGGTGCAGCCAGCAGAATATTCTGACGCACCACCTCGGTCAGGTCAATGACATGGTGTTCATCTACCCGGGTGCCCTCGAAGTCCTCGACCTTCGGTAGATCAGCACCAGTCTTGATATCTACAGTGGGACGAAACTCCTCTTCCAATGTCAGTTCGATAGGGACTGCAAAGGGTTTCAGGCAACGGTCACAGGTAAGTTCAATCTCTGTTCGAAGTCGCCCTCTGACCAGAATGTTGCTGCTGGCTCGGGCCAACTTCACACGACCCTGCAGAGGCTTCAAAGCATGGATATCACTATCTATGCCGTCAATTTCCTCATCAAGCTCATATTTGCGGACCGTCCCGGTCGAGTCTTTCAACAGTTCAGCTACGTTGAATCTCAACGCTATCTCCTCGCTATCTTCAGTCTCTTGGAAGGCGATGTCTCCTGTTCAGAGGGTTCTCTCCATCGTATGGGAAGGAGTGGAGAATACCCCAATTTCATTTGGGTCTGGCTAAAATGGCTTGGGGAGTGGAGCCTTCAGGCGGAAAAAGCCGGCTC
>JBHIDP010000063.1:0-12611 GCA_046760185.1 Anaerolineae bacterium | reverse complement strand
GCCATCAAGATGGAGAGATACTCTACGCCTTCATCATCCCCCAAAAGGCTGCCAGACCCAATAGACAGACTACTCCCACTACCCCGTACATCCCTCCGTAGCCCAGCACATCGGCCACCAGACCGAGGACAATCGAGCCCGTCCCGATGCCCAGGTCGAAGCAGCAATAGGCCACGCTCATGGCCGCTCCCCGTCCCTCCACAGGGGCTTCGTCGGCCACCAGGGCGTCCAGCACTGTCCGCGAGCCGCCGAAGCTCACCCCATAGACCACAGCCACGATCAGGAAAGCCAGCATCTCCCCCACACCCGCCAGCATCCCGAAGGCCAGGGCCAGCACCAGCATCGTGACCACGCTGACCGGCACTCGCCCCCACTGATCCGACAGGCGTCCCGCTGGCATGCGACTGGCTATGAAAGCTAGCGAGTAGACGCTGAAGAAAAAGCCCACGTTGCCCAGATGGCGCTCCACGGCGAAGAGGGGCAGAAAAGTGATAATGGCGCCGTAGCTTATCCCGGTCACCCCGATGGCCAGAGAGGTCACCCAGATGCCCCGCTGACGGATCACCTGGAAGAAACTGTTGTTCCCTGTTTCCGAGGGCGCCAGCGGCCGGTCCGAGAGAAGAAAGACCACACCCAGGCTGAGCAGCGCCAGTAGGGCGGCCATCATGAACAGGGGAGTGAAGCCGAGGGCCTGCATGAGAGAGGTGCCCAGGGCGGGAGCGATCATCATAGAGAGGGGCACGGCCATCCCGCCCACGCCCATGGCTTCGCCCCGTCGCTCGGCCGGCACCAGATCGGCGATCAGGGCGGCGTAGGCGGTGGTGAAGCAGGAGAGGCCCAGGCCTGGGATGAGACGCACCACCAGCAGGGCAGGCACGGAACGGGCCGCGATGTAGAGCAGAGGCGTGACACTGAAAATGAGGGCCCCCAGCAGAAGCATCGGCTTCCGGCCCCAGGTGTCTGCCCACCGGCCTACCTGAGGACGCGAGAGGATGGCGGTCAGGGTGAGAGCACCCATGACCAGGCCGATCTGGGCTGGCTGGCCTCCCACTGCCTCCACGTACAGAGGCAGCGGGGCCAACAGAAGGTGCATGCTGGCGAAGAAGAGGAAAATGGCCAACATGGCCAGGAAGAAATCAAGCGGATAGGAGAAGATCAATTGAATTGACCTGTCCAGGCTGGGGGACGAGGATTCGAACCTCGGCTAGGTGATCCAGAGTCACCCGTCCTACCGCTAGACGATCCCCCAGGGTAATAACTATTCTAGCACAGCTTCGCTCCTCCGACAAATCCCCAGCTTTCCTCTCGGCGAAGTCCCCATTACCCCGGCCTGCCGGCAGCCTAAGGCTCTCCTTCCAGGGCTGAAATGGCCCACCCCAGGCTGTCAAGGACCCTCTCCCGCCCCAGGATACTCAGCGTGCCGAAGAGAGGGGGAGCAACCTTCTTCCCCGTAGCGGCGATGCGGATGGGGGTGAAAAGTTGCCCAGCCGTTAAACCCAGTTCCTGGGCCAGGGCACGAAGGGTCTCCTCGATAGAGCCCTCGTCAAAAGACCCCAGGGCGGCCAGCTTTTCTCTGGCTGCGACCAAAGCACGACGGGTCTGGTCGGCAGTCATCTTTTTGCCAATCAGCAACTGGGGATCGGGCCGAGGGTAGTCAGCTATAAAGAAGAAGTCAACCAATCCCACCACCTCGCTCAGCCTGGCCATCCGTTCCCGGATCAGGGGCCCAAGGCGGCGCACTGTAGGTGGATCTGCCTTCAGTCCCGCTTCCCTCAGGAAGGGCAGAATGCGCTCTGCCAGATCGTCAGCTTCAAGGTTTCGGATGTAAACTCCGTTTATCTTTTCCAGTTTCTCGTAGGAGAAGGCGGCTGGTGCAGCATTCACCCTGGCCAGGTCGAAGTTTTCGATCAGATCGTCGCGGCTGAAGAACTCCCGCCCATCCTCGTAGGACCAGCCTAGCAGGGCCAGGAAGTTGATCATGGCCTCCGGTAGGAATCCCTGCTTCTTGAACTCGATCAGGGCTGTGGCCCCGTGCCGTTTGCTCAACTTCCCTTTGCCCTCAGGGGCGAGGATGATGGGCAGATGGGCGAACTGGGGAGGTTCCCATCCCAGAGCCTGATACTGGAGTATGTGGCGTGGGGTACTGGGTATCCACTCGTCGGCGCGGGTGACGTGGGAGATGCCCATCAGGTGGTCGTCCACCACGTTGGCCAGGTGGTAGGTGGGGTAGCCGTCGGACTTGAGGAGGACATGGTCATCCAGGGTGCTGTTCTCGACCGTGATATCCCCTCGGATGAGGTCGCGAAAGGTGGTCTGGCCTTCAAGGGGGATCTTGAAGCGGATCACGGGGGTGATCCCCTGGCTCTCAAATTGGGCGATTTCTTTGTCAGTCAGGTTACGGCAGTGCCGGTCATAGCCTGGTGGCTCTTTACGGGCCTGCTGCTCCTTACGTAACCGATCCAGGCGTTCTCGACTGCAATAGCAGCGATAAGCGTGGCCGCTCTCCACCAGTTTGTGAGCATACTCCCGATAGATGGACAAACGCTGAGATTGGAAGTAGGGGCCGAAGTCGCCTCCTACCTCAGGCCCTTCATCCCACTCAAGACCGAGCCAACGCAGGCCGGCCATGATATCCTCCAGAGCGTCCGGTTGGTAACGGCTGAGGTCCGTATCCTCGATGCGCAGGATGAAGGTGCCGGCGTGGTGTCGGGCGAAGAGCCAGGTGAAGAGCGCGGTTCTGGCCCCACCCACGTGCAGGTAACCGGTGGGGCTGGGGGCAAAGCGTACGCGTACGGAATCCATCTTGTCATCCCACATGCAAACGATAGCGGCGGGGTCCCAGGATCTCCAATCTACCGGATTTTAGCCAGGCCTCCTTGCGGTGAAGACTGATCTTGAGCAGAATCCTTTCTTCCTCCGGGTCGCGAGGGCGTCGGCGGGGCAGACGACGCCAGCCAGCCCTCAGCCGCCTCCGCGTAAATTCTGCTTTTCTCTTCATATGCTGCTTATAACTAATCATCGTCTGCCTGCTTCAGCACCTCAGCTCTTAGTTCGCCCAGACGAGCCTGGGTTCCCTCTTCTTTTGCCCGCCGCTCCAGGTATTCCCAGTCCAATTGATCGCTGTAGAGCAGGATTAATTCCTTGACCCACAAGCAATCAGCCTGGGATTGCCAAAAGACACAGGCATTGAGGCGGTCAATGAGCAGATCCTCCTTACCTATCAGATAGACGGTGTACTCCTCAATGGCTACGGTCTCCACCCGCTCAAGAGAACCGGCCAGAAGCTCGCCAGGGATCTCCACCGCCAGGTCTAGATCGCTATGGAACCAGTGGCGACCTTCCTGTTCAAACTGGGCTTCCCTCAAGAGTTGCCCTATTTTGTCAGGTTCGCTACAAACCAGGTCAATGTCAGCCGTCGTGTAGGAACCGAGGGTATAGAACTCCAGTGCGTGTCCTCCGACGATGATGGGCCTAACGTTATGAGGCTTGAGCTGCTCGACCAACCAGCCAACAAAGAGCAGCCGCCCTTCAAGCCTGTCGGAGCTTCCTCTTATCCGTTGCCAGATATCCATCGCTTGTCAACTCTGCTATGAATGAGCCAGGTTTCAGAGATATTGCTCTACGCCTGACATCTGCCAGGCCAGTTGCTGCCGGTAGGTCGGATGGGGACGGAAAGATTTGGTGGACTCGGTCAGGGCGGCGTTGCCTACGATCTCGATGTCGGTCAGGTGGCCGGTGCCCAGACCAGCCTGGCGGCAGTAGTACAGGTAGCCGACTTCCTCAAGGGGGTAGCCCATGAGGTGAGCCGTCACCGTGTCAACGGCCAGAAAGTCGGTGCTGGCCAGGGCGATACCCCAGGGTACGGGCTCCCCATCTACGGGACCGGCCCCTTCCATGCCCTCGTATCCGTCAATGACGCTCAAGTGCGGTGGAATCAGCCTGGCTAGGGTGTAAAGGTTGAGGTTGATGACGGGGAAGCCTTGATGCATGGCGAACTTGTCGGTCTTTCCAAGACGGATGAGGATTCTGATCTTCAGGCTGTCAAACAGAAGGGACCTTTGGATACGGGCCGGGATCAGTTCTCTGGCCAGGCTGAGGAAACCGGGACCACGGCTGTTGCCGTACTCGCTGATCAGGCTGCCCATTATCATGTTCTTGAGGGAGAGGGTAACCACTACCGTATCATGGGTCTTGGGCAAGGCGAGGGAGATACGGTAGTCACTTTCCAGCACGGGCTTGGCCAGGCGCAGCTTCAGAGGGCGCAGTTTACGGTCGTAGACCTGAACCGTTTGCCAGGGGGCGGCGTTGAGGTTGATCAGATCAACGCCATACTCCTCCACCAGGCTCTGATAGCCGTAGTTGGTGTACCCTTCGAAAGCGTCAGAAGCAGCCGGACCCTCCCCGATAGTGATGGGGCCATGGTAGCGCTCCCGCAGGAAGTCCAGCACAGCCCGCACCGCATCCACGTGGGTGGCCGCCAGTTGACGCCTGGTTGAGACAAAATTGGGCTTGATCAGTACCTTTCGTTTGTGGCTGAGGTCTATCTGGTGGGCAATGAGATCAAGAGCCTTGGCCACATTGTCGTAGCGGCTGTCCCCTCTGATCAGGGAGACGGTGCTCTTCATCACACAAACTCTATCCTCTTGTGGCGCATGACTACACTCTCTGTCAGGCCCAAACCTATCAGCACCGTTATCAGAGAGCTGCCGCCATAGCTGACCAAAGGGAGAGGGATACCGGTGACCGGCAGGAGACCCAGGTTCATGGCCAGATTGACCAGAATCTGAAAGAAGAGGAAACAGGCTATGCCGGTGGTAACAAGTCGGCCAAAGGTGTCTCGCGCCAGGCTTGCCGCACGGAGGATACGCCATAGCAGGAGCGCAAAGAGGGTGAAAAGGATGATTGCTCCGGCAAATCCCAATTCCTCAGCCAAAACGGAAAAGATGAAATCGGTGTGGCGAACGCGCAAGAAGTATAGTTGGCTCTGCGTGCCGTTCATGTACCCCTGGCCAAACCATCCGCCAGCACCGATCCCTATCCTCGCTTGCAAGGTGTTGTAGCCGGCACCCAGGGGATCCTTGCCCGGATCGAGAAAGATCATGATTCTGTGACGCATGTAATCCTCCAGGTTGAGCCAGATCAGGGGTAGGAGGCTGATGCCGGCTGCACCAACCAATAGCAGGTATCGCAGCCGTATGCCCACCATCAGCATCATGCCCAGCCAGATGATGGCCAGGGCCAGGGCTGTTCCCAGGTCAGGCTGGAGGTAGATCAGGATCATGGGCACTGCCACGATGATGATAGAGATCAAAATGTGATAGAAACGCTGGCCCTCTCCCTCCCTGTCCGCCAGGTATTTGGCCAGCACCACCACCAGCAGTACCTTGGAGAACTCTGAGGGTTGGAAGGGGAAAAGACCAAAATCTATCCAGCGCTGCGCCCCGCCGTAGATGCGGCCGAGGATAAAGACAACGCCCAGGGAGAGGAGTGCGAGAACGTAGATGAGGCGCGCCACGTTCTCCAGGAGGTGATAATCAATGAGAGCCACCAGCACCATCAGAGCCAGGCCCAGCAGTCCGTGCATGATCTGACGGGTCACGAAGTTGGACATCAACCCTTCGCTTTCCGCCATCGGTGCAGCGCTGTTGATCATGATCACGCCGTAGGTGATCAGCAGGATGGCCACCATCACAAGGACGTAGTCGAAGTGGCGCCAGATCTTGGGATACATTAATTTACCTCTTACTTCCCTGTGTCCACAACGATCCTACCTTCCTGGATGCGGGCCACCTCGACCGTGAGACTGCTGTCGAATTCCTCTTCGGGTGAGCGAGTAATCTTGTCAGCGATGCCCAACTGGGTGGGTTGAAGCTGTAGAGCGCAGACGATGGCCTGCTCGTCACCCATGGCGCCGGCGTGTACCATTCCCCGTACTCTGCCCCATACCACCACGTCACCACCAGCCACAATCTCCGCTCCTGGATTGACATCCCCAACGACCACCACATGGCCGGGAAAACGGACTGTCTGGCCTGAACGAAGCGTGCGGCGGATCAACAAAGCCTCTTCGCTGGGCATTTCAAACGAGGGCTCAGGCCTGACCCTCTCCTGCTCCTCTATGGGGTGCACCGTGGTGAAACCCGCTTGCTCAGCCAGAAGCTTAGTGGTGGGATCTTTGGTGGCTATGGCTCGGATGGCGATCCCCTCCCGCTCAAAGACCTCCTGGATGGCCAACAGGTCGTCTGTCGTGGGCTGAGTCTGGTTGATATGAACGGTAACCTCAGCACCCTGGAAGAAAGAGGCCCCCCGCTGCAGGTGTTCCTCCAGTTCCTTTAATAAGTCCTTGGCTTTCCCTCCGCCCAGGGTGACTGTAATTCCCTCTCGAGTGCCTTTGATGGCAACACCCGTTTCCGCACCTGACCTGTTCATCGTTGGTCTCACGGCCCCGTCTGATAGAACTGCACGATGTAGCGCTTGTTGGGTTCAACGTCAATGGTCAAAACCTCAGCATCGGGTTGGCCGACCAGACGTATGTTCCAGCGGGGCGAGGAGTAGGCGTTCATGAAATCGTACGAGAACTCGCCGTTGGGCCCTGTGACCGGCCAGAAGACCGGATTGCCACCACCGTCAATGGCCAGTTGCACCCCTGGGATTCCATGTCCCTCTTTATCCACTACGGTGCCAAGCAGGGCTGAGATCTGGGCCCCCCATTCTTCAACGCCTACCAGCTTCGCCTTGAAGGTTGTAGGCGGGGCCGGGGTGGGTGCTGGTGCGGGAGCAGCGGGTGCCGCGGCTTCAGGGGCGGAGTCTGGAGCCGGCTCCGGTTCCACCAAGGGAGCGTCTTCGGGGAGGCCGAAATAGTATTTCAGTATTTCTCTAGCAATTGGAACGGCTACCTGGGAGCCTTCACCCCCGTTCTCAACGAAGACCACCATCACTACCTGTGGATCGTCAGCCGGGGCGTAGGCGGTAAACCAGGCATGGGTAGGCAGCCGGCCCCTCCGGTCCCGCGGGCCGGGGAACTCAGCGGTGCCGGTCTTCCCGGCCACAGCCAACTGGGCCAGGTTAGCCTCCTGAGCCGTCCCGTAGGTCACAGCCCCTCGCAATCCTTGCTTGATCAGGTCCAGGTGCTCCTCCGAAATGTTAAGATGATTGAGCACTTCTTTCATAAAGGGTCGTATCACGTGCCCTTCTGTATCGGTGATCTGGTAGACAATTTGAGGCCGATAGAGAGTGCCTCCGTTGACCACGGCTGCGGTAGCATTCAGAATCTGTAGAGGGCTGGCCAGGAGAAAGCCCTGACCGATGGCCATGTTGTAGGTATCTCCTGTCACCCAACTCTCGGCATAGGTGAGGCGTTTCCAGCGCTCGGTTGGCACCAACCCAGGGATTTCACCAGGAAGTTCGATCCCGGTCATCTCGCCGAAACCAAAAAGCTTGGTGTATTCCACCAGCCTCTCGATCCCCAGACCCTGGAAATCTTCGAACCCGCCAGCTACTTCGTAGAAGAAGATATCACTTGACCAAGCCAGGGCTGCTTCCACGTTCAGAAGACCGAGACCTGGTCGGTACCAGCCGTAAAAAGGTTGGGCCAGCGTCGGATCGTCGGGTGCATATTTGTTGGGCACCCAGATGACCCCTGTATCCATTATCTGTGTGTGTCTGTCAATAATCTGATCTTGGAGAGCGGCTGCGGCCGGGACGATCTTGAAGGTGGAACCAAGGGGATACTCGCCACAGATGGCCCGGTTGAACAGGGGACGGAGGGGATCTTTGATCAGGGTTTCGTAGTCGGCAGCCGATATGCCACCGGCGAAGAGGTTGTTGTCGTAGCTGGGCAGCGAGACCAGGGATAGTATTTTCCCGCTTCTAGGGTCCATGACAATGACTATTCCGGATTCCGAGCCGGCTGCTCGCATCCCTTCCCGCAGGGCTGCCTCTACTGCCGCTTGCAATTCCAGATCAATGGTCAGGGTCAGGTTATGCCCTGGTTTAGGTTCAGATACCTCCAAGGTTCTGATCTCTCGACCGAGGGCATCCACTTCTATCAATTTCTGTCCTTTCGCTCCGCGCAACTCCTCCTCAAAGGTCAATTCGAGGCCGGCCAGCCCTACCCTGTCGTTAGGACTGTACCCGCCTTCCACGTACTGCTTCACCCTCTCGCGGGGGATACCTCCCATGTAGCCCAGGATGTGGGAGGTGAGGGAACCCTGGAGGTAATGACGCAAGGGGTCAATCTGAACGCGCACCCCGGGCAGATTCAGGTGCTCCTCTTCCAGGATGAAGGCCACTTCCCGTTCGACATTGGTCTTGATCGGTACGGGGGAGAAGGGATCGGCCCAGGCTTCGTCATCCAGCAACTCCTTGATGCCCGGCCTGGGCCCCTCACTGGGGGACGGGAAGCTGCTCTCAAACAACGGCCCTTGCTGTGACAGGGCCTCGTGAGCCAGTTCATCCTGGCTGCTGACGGGGATGTCCAGCAGAGCCGAGAGGCGAGCGAAGAGAACTTCTTGCTCTTGGGGGTTCGAGGGCAGGTCGGCCGGCACCAGAGAGACGGTGAAGCTGGGAACATTTCTGACCAGGATACGGCCCTGCCGGTCGTAGAACACACCCCGGGGAGCGTTAATGGGTACCAGGCGGAAGCGGTTGCGGTCGGCCTGGAGGCGGTATGCCTCCCCACCGACGATCTGAAGGTGGTAAAGCTGTATGGTTAACCCGACGAAACTCAGGACGACAATGACCTTGAAGATGTTGATCCTGAGCCGAGGTGAGAGGGAGTCTTTCACTCTTCTTAGACCGTGAATGAATGTAGCCAGCGCAGGGGCTGATAGATAAGAGGCGCCAGAATTGTGTTCAGAAAAGCTGTGGGTAGGACGATCCTGATAAGACTATCTGACCAGTTCACCGGCCAACCCAGGGTCTGCAACAGGAGCAGGGAGATAAAGGAATAGGCTATGGTGGCAAGCCCGATGACCATCAGGGGAAGAAAAATGTTGCTGCGAAAGATGTTTATCTCGCCGATGCCGCTGAGGAAGCTGATGGTGGTCAGAGCCAGAGTGAATACGCCGAAGGGAGCTCCAGAGAGAAGGTCCAGGATCATGCCACCGACGAAGCCCCACACGATTCCCTCGCCAGCCCCACGGATCAGACTCCAAGAGATCACCACCAGCAGCATGAGGTCCGGTTTCACGCCAGCGAGGGACAGGTAGGGCATGGCTGTTGATTGAACCACGCCTACACCGGTAAGCAGCACGGCAGCCAGATAGAGGTTGATTTTGCCCACCTCCCTCAGCCGAGTCAGGGTCGGTCATTCGGACACAGCGGGGGAGAAGTTGCGGATGACCATCACCATTTCCAGGGTGTTGAAGTCCACCGAGGGTCGAATGACAGCGTTCTGGAAGAGTTCTATGTCCTGCTGGTGAACGGATGTGACCTGGCCGATGACCAATCCCTTGGGGAAAGTTGCACCTAGACCAGAGGTGAGGATCAGGTTTCCAACCTCAATCTTCTCCCCCTGGGGGACATAACGTATCAGCAGCCCCTCGCTCAAGCTCCCCTCCACCATACCCGTCGCCCGTGACTCCTGGACCAAGGCGTTCACCGAACTGCTGGGGTCGGTAATGAGCAGTACCTTGGCGCTGTTACGGGCCACATCTGTGATCCGCCCCACCAGGCCGCGAGCCGAAACGACGGGCATTCCCTGAGCTAGCCCGTCATCAGCACCACGGTCAACGATGAGGTAATGCAACAGGTTGCTGGGGTCCTTGCCGATGATTTCGGCTGAGACCAGATCGTAGGTGGGATTGGCCTGCTTGAAGTTGAGTTGCTCGCGTAGCATGATGTTCTCTAGCTCCTTCTCCCGCAGGCGCACATTCTCTATCATCAACGTGTCAACCAAATCCTGCAACTCCCGGTTTCTTTCTTGCAGTTCTCCTGCTTGGCGCAAGCTAAGCCATAAATGCTCCCCCGGTTTCATCAGGTGGCTGAGTCCATTCTGGGCGGGGGTGATGAGGTTGATGGCCAGGCTTTCCACCGGTTGCAGGTAGTTAGCTTGGTACAGGATCAGGCTGATGAAGGCCAGGAGAAAGAAGAACAGAAGGAGAGGATTGGCTCGCAATTGGCTCACAGTCCAAACTCCAGTTAATTTAACGGGATGACACACCACGACGGTCGGTGCTGGCCAACACTTTGCGCAGGGTATCCAGTTCCTCCAGAACCTTGTACGCTCCTCTGACCACGCAGGTGATAGGATCCTCGGCAACATAGACGTTGATCTTGATCTCTTCGGAGAGCCGTTCGGCCAGGCCAAGGAGGAGAGCCCCTCCGCCGGCCAGAGCGATGCCGTGCTCCATCAGGTCGGCAATCAACTCCGGTGGCGTGTCATCAATGGCGCTCTTGATCAGGTCAATAATAGTTCCTATGGGCGAGGAAAGGGCTTCACGGATCTCCACGCTGCTGACCTCAATGGCCTCAGGCAGGCCGGTGATAAGGTTGCGGCCGCGCAAAGTCATGCTCTTTTCCTCTGGCAGAGGGTAGGCTGAACCGATAGCGATCTTGATGCTCTCAGCCATACGCTCCCCGATGAGGAGGTTGTACTTCTGGCGGGCGTAATTGATTATCTCTTCGTCCATCTCATCCCCGGCCACGCGGATGGAGCCGCTGACGACGATGCCTCCCAGGGAGAGGATGGCCACCTCGGTCGTCCCTCCCCCGATGTCTACCACCATGCTGCCGATTGAGTCATGGATGGGCAGATCGGCTCCGATAGCGGCGGCCATAGGTTCTTCAATAAGAAAGGCTTCGCGGGCCCCGGCACTGATGGCGGCATCGTGTACAGCTCTCTTCTCCACCTCGGTGACGCCGCTGGGGATACCCACTACCACTCGCGGCCGGGGGATGGGGAGCAGGAGTTGCTCGTGGACTTTGTTGATGAAGTAGTGAAGCATCTTCTCGGTGACGTCAAAGTCAGAGATGACACCATCGCGCAGGGGGCGGATGGCCACGATATTGGCTGGCGTACGCCCCACCATCTGTTTGGCCTCGGCCCCTATGGCCAGGATATTTTTGCTATTCTTCTCGATAGCCACCACCGAGGGTTCATGGATGAGTATGCCCTGGCCGCGCACCATGACCAGGGTGGTGGCCGTACCTAGATCAATACTGATGTCCCGGGAGAAAAGGCCGAGAAAAGTGTTGAGAGGGCTGAACACGTGAGATCCTCCTATCAGTATAGAAGTCAGGTTCGATCCTGTTCTTCGTCTTGTTCAACTTCAGGTTCTTCTTCCCCTTCTTCCTCTTCCTCCAATTCTTCCTCTACTCGTTCTGGGCGTCGAGCAACGACTTCTACCTCAGGTACCTCCTCTTCTACCTCGACCTCTTCCTCCTCGACCATCATCCTCTTTTTCAGCACCTGAGCCACCAACTCCTCGGGGTCGGTCAAGACCTTGACCTCCTCATCAACCTTGAGATCTGCGACGTGGATGACCTGATCTACTTCCACCAGTGCAGACAGATCAACCTCAATGGCAGAGATAAGTTTTGAGGGAAGACACTCGATTTCTATCGAGTCTAGGCCCCGCACCAGCAGTCCTTCTCCACTCTCAGCAAAGGGAGAGGCCCCTACAAAGACAAGGGGGACCTCGGTAGTGATTGTCTCGGTCATCACTACTTCCTGTAGGTCAACGTGCAGGATGGCGCCAGAGATGGCATCCTGCTGCACCTCCTTAACCAGGGTCAGATGGGGTTTTCTTTTGTTCCCAATGTGGAGGGTGATAAGCTTATGACCTCCAGCCTGGCGCAGGGTTTCGCGTAGTGCCCGTTCGGTGATCTTCAAAGAAACCGGCTTTGTGCTGTGGCCGTACAAGACGGCGGGGATGAACCCCTCTCGACGCAAATGGCGAACCCGTTTGCCTGTAATCTCTCGTGGCTCCGCTTGTAATGTAATTTCAGCCATCGTACATGATCCTCTTTCGTTACCTGCTTCTCACTGACAATTACAACACCATTGCCCAAACAGTACTTCTTGCCTCAGTTCATTTAGTTTAGCACGGATAAGGGGCCTCGTCAAGCAGGACAAAGACGGGGAAAGCGCTGCGGTTCCAGGCCTTCTGCTCACAGGCCCGTCTCGGGCCGTTATGACCCCCTTGACCTCTGGCCGACACGGCCCGGGGCTTCGTCCTGAGGCTCAGCCCGAAGGGACGGGCCTGTGAGCATTCGCTGCGCAAGCCCGGACGGGAACATAGGGGCGAGCGGATCAGAGCATTGACAAATTGCTGGCAGGGCGATAGAATGGTGTGGTGGCAGAAAGAGATACACATGTCAAATTAGGGAGGATGATAATATGGCACACCGTGATCTTCCTATTCCACCTCACTTCGACCCCGATAAAGTAGGTGAGGTTTGGAAAGTTCCCTATCAGGAACGGGCTGAGGAAGCTGAGAGGTGGGCGAGGCAACACAATATACAGCCCGCGGCCAATGACAGTTTCAAAACCTGTCTAGTGGCAGTAGACGTGCAAAACACGTTTTGCATTCCTGGCTTTGAATTGTTCGTCGGTGGACGTTCCGGGACAGGAGCGGTTGACGACAATCGAAGGCTGTGTGAGTTCATCT
>JBHIDP010000062.1:0-12840 GCA_046760185.1 Anaerolineae bacterium | reverse complement strand
TGACGGCCGAGGATGCCTCGGGTCTCCTCTACTACGTCGCCCGCCAGATGAGGGAGAATGCGCTGCTGCACCGTCGCCTCAGGCTACCGGCTTTGAAAAGGGAAGACCTGGCGGGAGACCCCTACATCGTCTTCCTGGACTGGCTGGGGACAGTGGAGCAGTCCATCGGCCAGAGGTTGATCATGCTCAACCTGGACGAGTTCGAGCGGCTGGAGGAGATGACGCAGGAGGGACGTCTGGATCAGCGCATCTTCAACTGGCTGCGGGGCCTGATCCAGCACCATCCCAAGCTGGTGGTACTCTTCAGCGGCTCCCACACCCTGGAGGACCTGGCCCCCTTCTGGAGCGACTACCTGATCAGTGTGCGGGTGCTGCGGGTGGGCCCCCTGGAGGAAGGGGAGGCCAGAGAGTTGATTGTTGAGCCGAAGGAGGACTTTCCGCTGCGGTACGAAGAGGAGGCCGTGGAGCGAATTATCACTGCCACCGGACGGCAGCCGTATCTTATCCAGGCCACCTGTCGCGACCTGGTCAATCACCTGAACGAGGACCGGCGGCTGCAGGCCACGGTGCGGGATGTCGAGTGGGCCCTGGAGTCCTGCATGGTCAGCGGGGCAGGCTACTTCCAGGAGCTGTGGGCAGGCCGCGACTCCGATGAGACACAGCAGGCCGTGCTGCTGGCCGTGGCTAAGGATACCGAGGGGGCGCTGTCCGATAGTACCCTGGCCAGGCGCATCGGCCGCCAGGGTCTGCCTGCTGCTTTGCGACGCCTGGTCCATCGGGAGATCCTGGAGCGGTCGAACGGGGTCTACCGCTTCCGCGTGGAACTGATAAGGCGTTGGGTGCAGAAGGAGGTCCTGACCGCGTCCTAAGCCTGTTTTCCGCACTTACCGCTATCCTATCCACTCCAAGAGCGTTGTTGAGGATCGGAGTGGAGCCTTCAGGCGGTTTTTGGGCCAGTGCACAACCGGCTAAAGCCTCGACTCCAGCCAGCTCGAATAGAGACTTCAAAGGTGCGAAATGCGTCCTAAGTGGCAAAACTGAGAACTGGAGAGATTCCCTTGATGAATATCCCCTTCCTATCCATAGTCATTCCGGCTTACAACGAGGAGCAGCGACTGCCAGGGAACCTGGAGAAGATAACCCTCTACCTTGACAGGCAACCCTATCCGGCCGAGGTGATCGTGGTGGATGATGGCAGCGAGGATGACACCGTGGCTGTGGTGCAGCAGTTCGTGACCACCCATCCTAACGTTCGCCTCATCGAAAATGATCACCGCGGCAAGGGTTATACGGTGCGTACCGGTATGCTGAAGGCCAGGGGCAAGTATATTCTCTTCACCGACGCCGATCTGGCCACACCCATCGAAGAGATGGATAAGCTTCTCGCCTATCTGGAGGAGGGGTACGACATCGCCATCGGGTCGAGGGAGGGTTTGGGGGCCCGGCGCTATGACGAGCCTTGGTACCGTCACCTGATGGGCCGCGTTTTCAACTTCATCGTGCGTAGCCTGACCGTGGGCGGATTCCAGGATACCCAGTGTGGTTTCAAATCGTTCCGGAGGCAGGCAGCTCACGACCTGTTCGGTCGGGTGCAGCTCTACGGGAATGAGGCCCAGCCGGTGAAAGGGGCTATGGTCACCGGCTTCGATGTGGAGATTCTTTTCCTGGCCCGCAAGGCTGGCTACCGCATCAAGGAGGTGCCGGTGGAATGGCACTACGGGGCCAGCAGTAAGGTCAACCCCTTGCTTGATTCGGTACGCATGTTCAAAGATGTCCTGCAGGTCCGTGTCAACGACTGGAAGGGGCTCTATGATGGCATCGTGCCTGAGCGCTCTTCGGTGACAGACGGGTGAAAGGACCGAGGTTTTGCTTGACAAAAAGGCCAGCCAAAGCTATAATAGCTACGTTTTTAGCTCGGTTTTCATTCGGAGTGCAGGCTTCGTCGTTCGACTGAGGCTCACGAACGTCCTGAGGATTTCGCCGAGGAGTTCGGCTGAGGCTCACTCGAAGCCCTCAGTCAAGGCACTCAGCCCGAAGGGCGCAAGCCTGCTTTTGGGCCTCGTAAATGCAGACGGTTCGGCTGAGCCTGTCCTGAGCCCCGCAGTGAGACTTCGTCGAGCCCCGGCCTGAGCCGGGACGAAGGCTCAGTCGAGACGCGGGACGAACTGCGGAGCCGAAGGGCTCACCGTCGAAGCCTTGCGTCTGCATTCCAGTAATGATGTACGCTGCTGGGGGGGGCGAAAGGGGGCAGCAGTTCAAGGGATGGAGGACAAGGAATTTTCCCTGTTTCAAAGCCTCGAACCCCTGGTGGAGGGGAAATGGGCAGGGCGGATTATCAACCTGGGGGTAATCCCTCTGCTCCTTTTGTTGAGTGTGGCCTTGCCGCCCATCTCGCTGGCAGAGCGGGTCCTGGATGCTGGCTACACCACTATCAGCCGGGATGTGGGCGGGTCAGTGCAGGACCCTGACCGTACCCAGATGACCTTCAGGCCCGAGGGACTGTCTGCTTCCCTGAAAGCCAGGTTGGTGTCCGTGCCGCGCCCTGACTTCTTGAACAAATCTGTCGGGGGTGACCTGGCCAGGGCAGCGGAGGCCCTTCCTGCCAACCTGGAGATGAAGAGCCCCTTATATCGTTTCATGGTCAAGGCCAAAGGGTCTGGGCCAGAAGATGTCAATCTGATAGTCCCCATACCCAACGATGCCGAGCCGTATGCTACCTTGGATCTCTACCACTGGACCGGTGAGGGGTGGCAATGGTTGCCTAGCCGCATCATCGTTGAGGACGATCAGATCGAAAGCGACCTTCCCTTCGCTCCCAATGCAGTGGCGGTGATGCAGACTAGGCCACTGCCCCCCACCGTCTCAGCCGAGATGGCCGCCAACAGTGTCATCCCGGCCGAAGGGCCTGAAGCCCTGGTCGAGGTCAATCCTTGGGGCCTGTACGTCACCGACGAAGGGGCCATCGGGGGGCAGTTATCGTGGCTGGGGGGGACGACCAACCGACAATACATCGTCTTGCCTACCCTGAGCAATGAGGTAGATGGTATCATCCGAAACGATTTGACCGACAACATCCTGGTCCTTGAAGAGTTGCAGGAGAAGCATATTGAAAACATAGTCAACCTGGTGCTGCAGAACGGCTACCCCGGTATTGATATTGACTACAAAAAGGTTGATCCCAACCTGAAGGCTGAGTTTGTGACTTTCATGACCCGGCTGGCCGAAAGGCTCGGAGAGCACCAGAAACTGCTGACGGTCAGGGTTTCTATCCCTACTCAGATTGCCGAGGACCGCTGGGACACGGGGGCCTATGATTGGGCGGCGCTGGGGCAGGTTGTTGACGGTTTCAAGATTCCCGCCCTGGCAGATTCGGATGCCTTTGCCTCCGGAGGTCAGATGGACGCCTTGCTGAACTGGGCTGTGGGTGAGGTGGATCGCTACAAGATCCAGCTCATCATCTCCGCGGCCAGCCAGGACTGGGTCGGTGACAGCATGACCCCCCGGCCCTACGGCGAGATGATGCAGAAGCTGGTGGGGGGAGTGGTCGTGTCGGAGGGGAAGATAAGCCTCAGTCCGGGCGAGACGATCACTTTACAGGTAGTCCAGCCACAGGGGTTCGAGGGGATCAAGAAGGATGAAGCTACGCAGGTCTACTGGTTCAACTACGTTGACGAGCAAGGACAGAAACACACGGTGCGACTGGAGAACGCCGAAAGCCTGGCCTACAAGCTGGAGATGGTGAAACAGTACAACCTGAGAGGGATAGCGGTCCAGGACCTGCTGCAGCCAGGGAACGACGACGGCATCTGGTCTGTCCTGGCCAAGTACATGCGAGCGCTTGACTTTTCGGTCAGCAACGATTTCAAGCTGGTCTGGACGGTGTTGGACGCGGCCGGAGAGGAGGTGCATCAGGAGACGACACCTCTGACTGAGCCCACCTTTGCCTGGACAGCCCCGGAGGCGGGGGAGTACCAGGTGACCGTGGCCGTCTCAACCGACGGGGAGATAAGCACCGTCAGCCAGTCAGGGAGCGCTCAACTGGCTTTGGTGGTAGCAGAGGCTACCCCAACCCCCACGCCTGCCCCCACGCCAGCGGCCACCGCGACACCCGTTCCCAAGTCCGCTGCCACACCTACCCCCAAGCCGGTGGTGGCCACTTCTGGCGGCCCCACAACACCTACCAGTTTCGGCTACGGCATCCAGGCCCATTTCATGTACATCCCCCTCGATCCCATCATCAACTCTGTGAAAGGGATGGGCTTTGATTGGGTCAAGATGCAGGTGCCGTGGAAGGACTTTGAGGCGGCCAAGGGAGCGATCAACTGGGGCGAACTGGACCGCATTGTCAACGGGGTCAGCGGCAGTGGACTGAAGATCCTCCTCAGCGTGGTCAAGGCCCCCAACTGGGCCCGTCCTGCCAACACCGACTTCAGCGTGGAGGGTCCGCCGGCCAACCCCCAGGACTTCGCCAATTTCCTGTCCCAGTTGGCCAGCCGCTACAAGGGCAAGGTGCAAGCCTACGAGGTATGGAACGAACAGAACCTGTGGTATGAGTGGGGTGGTGAGCCGCTGGATGCCAGGCGGTATGTGGAACTATTGAAGGTTTCATACAACGCCATCAAGGCTGCTGACCCGAACGCCATTGTGGTCAGCGGCGCTCTGACACCGGCCGGAGACGTGCCTGGTAAAGCGATAGATGACATCACCTATCTGGAGCAGATGTATCAGGCTGGTCTCAAGAACTACTGCGATGCCGTCGGTGCCCACCCCAGCGGCTACAATGTCCCCCCCGATGCTGACTGGCGCACCTGGAGCGATCCGAAAGCTCGCTTCAGAGGCCCCTCCGATAACCGTCACCATAGCTGGGTCTTCCGTGGCACCATGGAAGGGTATCGCAATGTGATGGTGAAATATGGCGATGGGAATAAGAAGATCTGGCCTACCGAGTTTGGTTGGGCTGTTTCCTCCAGCCCCAGTCCGGGGTACGAGTACGCCGCCGACAACACTCTCCAGGAGCAGGCCGATTTTACCGTGAAAGCCTATCAGATGGGGAAGAACTGGGGTTGGGTTGGGGTTATGTTCCTTTGGAACTTGAATTTCAAGGTGGTGGCCGGGGGTTCGGAGATGGCTCAGTGGGGGATTATTGACAGTTCCTGGCGAGGACTGCCCGTCTACAATGCCCTGGCCACTATGGCAAAGTAACCCTTGGATAATCCCGGAGATTGGATAGAGAGGAGCACGAGCTGAACCTGCTCGTGCTTTAGTTTTGGTAAGCGTTCAGGTGGGTGCTGGGAAGAGCTGTCAAGGTGCCAGGCACTTACGAATAGCCGACTGATTGAGCGCTATCGCCTGATCTGGAGCCAGCTTTCGCACAGTGGAAGCCATGAAAGTGCCTGGCACCTGAACGCTTACTAGTTTTGTTCACAAGGAGAGAGGGATCGTAGATGAATAAAGGCCCTGCGTCGAAGGTCTCGTTGAGAAGGAACCTTCTGCTCTTCTCGGCTCTGCTCGTATTCCTGGCATGCGCGGCTGTCCTGATGACAGCCCCACTGTGGTTTCTGTTCCGGGGGGAATCTCCCTCAACCGTAGAGGAAGTGGCGACCCCAACCTTCACCTCCGTGGCCGTTAACCGTTCGGCTGAGGCTTCTACTGAGGCTCAGCCCGAAGGCCCCTCACGACGAAGCCCTACCGATCCACTCCCCTCGGCCACAGCGTCTCCTACTGCCACGCTGACAACAACCAATACTCCCACGCCCATCCCCGACGTGACCCTGGCCCCCACCCCGACCCTCACTCAACTTCCGGGGCCTCCCCGCATGGACTCCCCCGAGTACGGCATGCAGGCCTTCCTCTGGTGGCGAGGGGAGACGGCCGATCGGGACCTGCGATTGATCAAGGAAGCTGGCTTTCAGTGGGTCAAACAGTCTTTCCCCTGGCGGGATATTGAGGGGGCGGCCAAGTTACATTTCGACTGGAGCCGTCCCGATCGCGTGGTCGAACAGGTGGAGAAGTACGGCTTGAAGCTGCTGGCCCGGGTAGATAGGCAACCGGCCTGGGCCGGTGGGGGCTATCCTGACAACGGTCCCCCCGACAACTACCAGGATTTCGCCGATTTCCTTTATGCCTTGGCCAGCCGCTATCGAGGGCGGATCCATGCCTACCAGATATGGAACGAGCCAAACCTGAATGTCCCTGGCCGCAGTGAGTGGGGAGGCAGGCCCCCCAATCCGGCTGAGTACACCGCCCTGTTGAAGGTAGCCTATCAGGCCATCAAGCAGGCCGATCCGAATGCTCTGGTGGTCAGCGCCGGGCTCTCACCGACCACACGCTGGGATTCGGTGGCCATGCCTGATGTGGAGTTCTTGCGGCAGATGTACGCCAACGGTGCCAGGCCCTACTTCGATGCTTTGGGGGTTCATGCCGCCGGGTACAAGGTCCCGCCTGAGACAGACCCCAGTGTGGTTGCCCGCGACCCGGAGTTGAACAACTATGATCCCAGCCCTGAGGAGTTGAAGCGCATCTACTGCTTCCGCCATGTGGAGGACCTTCGCCAGGTCATGGTGGAAAACGGCGACGCTGACAAGCAGGTTGTGGTGTTGGAGTTTGGCTGGACCATTGATCCGCGGCCAGAGTCCCCCTATCACTGGCATGCTGTCAGCGATCTTGAGCAGGGGCAGTACCTGGTACGGGCCTATCAGTATGCTAAAGAAAACTGGACGCCCTGGATCGGGTTGATGAGCCTCATCTACATGCCGAACTCAGACTGGACATGGGATGATGAGCAATATTGGTGGTCAGTCATAGAGCCGGGCTATCCTGAGTTTAAGGTGCGCCGGGCCTACATGATGCTCAAGAAGATGGAGAAATAAGTTAACGCACTTTCTGCCAATCGAGGCGATGCCAGCAGGCCTGGGAGTCAATCATGTGTTTGACCTCAACCACCGGGCTGATGGGCTGGCCCGCCTCGTTGACGATCACCAGGTACCACGGCACAGGGTCCCCGCCAATGATGCGGTCGTAGTATCCCAGGTCAACTCCCCCTTTTGTTTTGGCGATGGCCTCATACCCCCACTCAACGTAGCTCTTCACCCGCACCCCCTCCAGACGGTTACCCTCCTTGTCTGCGACATACCCGTATATCATCTGAGAGAAGCATCCTCCCGCCAGGTCATCTTGTGGGGGTCCAACCGGCTCGAAAATGTAGCCACCGGGTGGGGTGGGTGCGGCGGGCGTGGCCGTGGGCTGGGCGGATGTCGGTGTTGGTGGACGGGGGGTTGAGGTCGGTCGGGGCGAGGGTGTGGCCGTGGGCAGGAGGGGCGTGGGGGTAGGGGGCAGCAGAGTGGGGGTGGGCACGATCAAAGGGGTATTGCCCGGCAGAGGGGTGGGGAGCGGGATGGGGCTGCTGAGGGGTGGCAGGGTCGGTTCCAGCCCTATGATCACCGGGGTGGGGGTTGGTGGCAAGGGGGATGCGGCCGCAGCCGTAGGCTCTTTGCTTTCCAACCAGATGACAGTTTCTTGTTGGCTGGCCCTGATGCTGGATATGGCAAGGTACACTCCCAGGCAGACGATGGCGAAGACGATGAGGAAGGCCAAGCCATAGTTTTTGTTTTCCATGACCTCCTGCACCTGACCTGAAGTTGGGTACGACTATGATAACACTCTTGACCCCTGGAGGCAAATGAGAGACTGTACTACGCCGGTGGGCTGGTAGGTGGTGCTCGTTAGCAGGAGGGTTGGTCAGCGAGAACCGATCCCCCGCCCTTCGGCAAGGCTCAAGACATGCCTGGAATGGCAGGAGCTTTCTTACAAGCCTTCCTACGTGTGAAGTTGCTTTTTTGTCCGTAGGATGTTATAATATGCGGTGACAAAAGGGCGAGTAGCTCAGTTGGTGAGAGCGCACGGTTCACATCCGTGAGGTCGTAGGTTCGAGTCCTATCTCGCCCACCAAGGTACTCGTGCAATAACAACTTTCCGCTTTTGGTCCCATTCACAAAGGCAAAGCTAGGACGCAAATAGGAATACTATTTCTGCACGAGTGCAAAGGGTCCGTAGCTGCTGAGAGTATTTTCTTGCTTCGATAGGCTGCTAACAAGTAACAGGGGGCCGTGGCCACACCGGGCGATGATTCGGGTGTTGGGCCACGGCTTCTTCATACCTCGTAGATAGGAGTGTGCCATGACTGTTGCCCAAGATCGTCTGCTGGCCCTCGAATGGCTCCTGGCCAAACTGCGTTGGGTTCTCGTGGCCCTGATCTTCCTTATCCTCCTGCTCGATCCCCTGAGCCGGGTGGATTTGCGTCTGGCCGGCCTTATCCTGCTGGTTGCTGTCCTCTACAGCGGCCTGGTGATGATCCTGCTGCGTCGTCACCTCTTCGTACAAGACTTGCCTGTGACCACCTCTGTCATTGACGTCCTGCTCATCATGTCCTTCGTCCTCGTCTCCGGTCGGGCCCGTAGTCCCCTCCTCCTGTTCTCGGTACTGCCCATCACCACGGCCGCCCTCCGGCTCGGGGTCAGGGGTGGTTTGATGGCTGCCAGCGCCTTTGGCCTTTTCTACGAGGTTCTGCTGGTGTGGCAGGGAGATTTTGGACTGGAGACTCTCTTTCAGGCCGGATCGGTCATAATCCTCTTCCTGCTAGTGGCCCTTCTGTCTGCTCTGCTGAGGACCAGGGAGAGGGATTTGGCAGTGAAGGCTGAGAGGGAGGCCACTCAGCGGCTGGAACACGCCCAATATCACATCTCTGTACTCTACGAGGCCACAGATACCCTCACCACTACCCTCAGTTATCAGCGTGTCCTGGAGACCATGTTGGAGGTAAGTGACATGAGCCTCCGCGAACGTGGTCAGCCCGGGACCAGGGTCGTGGGGCTGGTACTCCTTTTTGAGCAGGAAGGAAAGGATAGGGGACTCTACGTTGTGGCTTCTCGGCATCTTGATGCAGCGGACAAAGCCCGCACCATCGCCGGGAAGGAGGGGGCGGTTTGGCAGGTTGTCAGTTCGGCCGAGCCGGTGGTGGTGACCGATCTCGGAAAGGACCCCGAACTGGGGCAGTTTACCTCGCTGCAACGTTGTCGCTCGGCCCTGTGTGTCCCCCTGCGTGCCGGATTCGAGATATACGGGGTGGCCGTCTTCGCCGGAGCTGAGGAGAGTGCTTATCTTGAAGAGCGCCTTGACTTCCTGACCGCGTTCTGCAATCAGGCTGCCATGGCCTTGCAGAACGCTCAACTGTATCATAGTTTGCGGCAGGAGAGGGACCGGATCATTGACAGCGGGGAGGCAGCACGAAAGGAACTGGCCCGCGAGCTCCATGACGGCCCCACTCAGGCGGTGGCTTCCATCGCCATGCGCCTCAATTTCGCCAAACTGCTGCTGGGCAGAGAGCCCGATAAGGCAAAGGAGGAGTTGGAGGATCTGGAGTCTCTGGCCCATCAGACGGCACGGCAGATACGCACCACCCTGTTCAAACTGCGCCCCCTGGCCCTGGAGACTGGCGGGCTTGCCGCTGCTTTGGAACAGTATGCGAGCCGCCTTCAGGAGGACCGGGCCCCGGAGGTACACTTGCTCCTGGAGACTGGTGGTTTCAAAGATCGCCTCAGTTCCAGCGCAGAGGGGGTCGTTTTCTCCATTGTTCAGGAGGCCGTCAGCAACGCGCTTAAGCACGCCCAGGCGGCCAATATCTGGGTGGAAGCCTCGGCTGAGGGGGATTGGTTCGTAGCCAAGGTCCGCGACGACGGACGGGGGTTTGATTTGGCCGAGGTGGAGGAATCGTATGATGAGAGGACCAGCCTGGGCCTGTTGAACATGCGCGAGCGGGCCGAACTGGTGGATGGTACTCTCACCATTGATTCTGCTCCTGGCCGCGGCACGACGGTCACTGCGGTTGTTCCCTTCCAGAAGGATAGCGATGAGGGCCTTGATTGACTACCGGGTCAATCTGATCTGGTGGATACTTCTTTCCTTTGTCTTCTACACTGTTGCGGCCAACGTAGCCTGGTACTACCGCAGGCCACGGCCTGGTTGGATCGGTCGGTGGATTGAGACCCTGAGGGGCTGGCCGGCTTCAAACTGGGTCCTTGAGGGCCTGCGCCTGCTGTACTACCTGGGCCTTCCCTATCTGGCCCTGTTGCGGGGAGTGACCAATCCGCGGCTGATGGGTCTGGCTGGCCTCGATTGGATTCAGGGTCTGGGGATGGGAATGGCTCTGAGTGGGGGTGCCTTTCTGCTGCTGGCCTTGGGATGGTGGTATCACCTCCGTCAGGTGGGGGCTCTTTACCCGGTGGCTAGTGGCCCTTGCCCCCGCTGGCGGCAGGAGTTGTCGCGCCCCTGGGGTTGGGCTCTCCTTATCCCACCGGTGGTATACTGGCAGGCCCATTGGGCCTTCTACCGTAGCGGGCCCATCCTGGTCCTGGATGATCCCTACTTTGGCACCTTTGTCGGACTGGCTCTGGTCATCCTGGAGTGGTGGACCAACCCTGCCTGGCGGGAAAGCCTGGGTCAGGTAGGTCGGGTGGAAAAGACCTTGATGACAACCAGTCTGGCCTTTGTGACGGCCATCATCTATTTTTTCACCGCCAACTTCTGGCTGCTGGTTCTGATCCATCTGGCCCTCTGGGCCGGGCTGTTGCGCCTGATCACCCTGTGGTACGGCAAGATGGTGCCCGACCTACGAGATACAAGATCGTCTATCGGATAACGAAGGACAGGGCGATGAGGATAACCAGGATGGAACCGGCCAGGATGGCGATTCGTTTCAGGTCCTGGTAGACGTAGGCATACTCACTTTTGAAATCAACGGTCAGTTGCTGTTGCCTGCTCTCCTCACGCACGGCCGCAGCCGTGGTTGCGACCACCGCCGGCGGTGGGCGGCGTCTGGCTTTTTGAGCGCGGGTTCGCCGCCGCCGTGCCTTTTTGCGCTTGGCCATATCTTTGCCTCCTGCTATCTTCCCCGCTTGGTCTCAATGGCTTAATTGGGCGAAAACGACCATACGTTTGTTATCAATCAGATAGGGGTAACAGGTGATGAGGGTCAAAGTCGGTTCGGTGGTGTTCTGCATGACGCTGACCTCGGTCGGCTCGACAATCCGCTTTCCCTTGACCACATACTTGTAGACCCGCTCGCTGCTGGTGTAAAGAAGGACCTCATCACCTATCTGTAGTTCCCCCAGGTGCCTGAATATCTCACCGAAGACATCGTTGTGAGCGGTGATGACTACATTCCCTCTCTGGCCCGGATCGGCTGAGCCGATGTGGTGACCAGCCCCCTTCTTCAGCTCCTCCCATCCATCCCCTTCCACCACCGGCGCATCAACTCCAATGGCCGGGATGACGATCCGTTTGGCCTGTTGCGGGCCAGAGGTCGGTATGGGCACCGGGTTCACGGGCTGGATCAGGTTGCGGTACCGTTCGGGAATGGTAGCGGCTGTGGTAGAGGGGAAGCTGCTTCCCGGCAGGAGTTCGACCTCAGTCGTGAGGTTCGAAGCTGATGCTCCCTCCCTTTGTATTTCAGCCAGTTCACGGTTCAAAAGTTGCAATTCGAGGAGTGAGCCGATGATGACCACGACCAGAGCGACCAGGGCCGCTATCTCAACGGCCAGCAGCACCTTGCCACGCCAGCGGGTCGGATCCGGCAGCCATCTCCTTTCCCTGGCCTGGGCGATGGTCCTGACCTTCGCCTCCAGGGGGCTCATCAGGGGCGATAGTTGGACCGTGTGGAGCTGGCCCTCCCTCCTGTTCCTACCGCCGTCGTCCTCACCCTCCTCCCTGGCCTGTTGCCGTTTGAGCTCCAACAGGGCTTCAAGCTCCTCAATTGTCAGCTCTTCAAGGGAAGGCACATCCATCCAACCCTTTCCACTCCTTGAACTTTAGTTCCTATTCAGTCAGTTCCCTGACCGCCGCTATGACCGACTCAGCATCGGTCAGGGCTTGGTCAGCATCGCCTGGCGAGAACAAAGCGCTGGCCGGCGTACCATCCTCCGCGCCGTAAAAGGATACCAACCGCTTGCGTGCCAGCCTGTGGCTCCTCCTGCGCAGTTCTCTTCGTTTCTGTAACTTCAGCTTTTCCTGAACCAGATCCAGTTTATCAACAACGCTGCTCAGATCATGCTCTCGCGGGACATCAACCCCGCAATACATCAGAAGAGATTTTTGGGCCAGTTCCACCGCCTCCTGGCACAGCCTGACAACACGATGATACCTCTTCTCCCCGTACCTCTCTCGGGCTTCGTTGAGGATAGCCTGCGCCTCTGCGAGCCATGCCTGCCAGAGATCGAGATTGTTCATAGTTCAACTTTCTCACCCGGCACCATATCCGCTTTCAGTTTCCACATCCAGCGATCCTTGCCGAGGTAAATTCTCCTGGTGCCGAGCTCTTGCATCCGTTGGCGCAGCCGAGCGAGTTTGCCCTGGAAAAAGCCCTCCCGATCAAACAGAATCTGCCCATCCTCGGCAATATCGAGGTAGAAGGGGCGTGTCAGGAGTGCTTCCTCCTCGGAGAAGAGCACATATTGAATGATGCCTCTCCAACCGCTTCTGTACAGCTCGCTCATCAAGGGACCATCCTCAAAGTCCAACGACAGGTTACAGATGCGGTCTTCGAGGGCTCTTCTATCCTCCCTGGAGCCAGCTACCACGATCAGAAGGTCAATGTCGCTTTCTTTCCTGGCCTGGCCTCTGGCTACCGAACCGTACAGCACCACCGAGGTCAGTTGTTCACCCAGTTCCCGCTTCAGCAGCGCGGTGAATTCCTCCGCCACACGCCGATAGGTGGCTGCCACCTCCTCACTCTCCTGCCTGGCTCCTATCTCATCCTGTCGCATTTTGGGGAACCTCACTCCTACTACC
>JBHIDP010000061.1:0-12856 GCA_046760185.1 Anaerolineae bacterium | reverse complement strand
CGCCCTTCTGGGAAGCCCTCGACCTCAGTCGAGGGAGCGTCACAGCTCGCCCAGGAAGAGAACGTGGGCTGGCTGTGATGTCTCCATGCGCCCTTCTGGGAAGCCCTCGACCTCAGTCGAGGGAGCGTCACAGCTCGCCCAGGGAGGGAGAACGCTTGAGGAGTCCCAAGTGACCAGAAATTTAATGCCGATAGCCCTGATCTGTCTCCTCCTCCTGATACCGGCTCAGGCCCTGGCCGAGGGTGAGGGTGAGGGAGTGATCGAGGGGCAGATAATCAATGGCACGACAGCAGCGCCAGCGGACAGTGTGGCTGGTCTGACTGTCAGCCTCTACATCTTTGAAGAGGGGAAAGAAGAAGTAGTCATTGAGAGCGATACCGAGACCGAGGGTAGTTTCCGCTTCACCGGCCTCTCAACCGATGGGAACGTGGTGTACGCCCTCAGCGTGGAATACCAGGGAGTCAGGTACGCCACCGATTTCGTCACCTTCCCCGAAGGCGAAAAGAGCCTGTCCCTCCCTCTGACGGTTTATGAGTTGACCGCCGACGACCAGTGGCTCAGACTGGAGCGGGTCCACATCATTGCCGACTTGAGAACCCGAAACCTGGTGGTGGGTGAGTTCTACCTGTTCAACAACGTCGGCGACAGGACCTACATCGGTGGCCGAGATGTGGCTGAGGGAGAAGGCAAGGCCATCCTGGAATTTACCCTGCCCCAGGATGCTACCGACCTTCGCTTCCGCAACCCCGAGCTGGCCGATGCTGCTGTGCAGACAGAAGGGGGTCTGGCCTTCACCCTCCCCCTGCCCCCCGGCCCCAGTGAAGTCCTCTTCTCCTATGTGCTACCTTTTGAGCCCCCTGCTTTCAATTTTGAGCGCACCCTTGACTACCTGGTAGAGGATCTCAACGTCCTGATCCTTGACGTGGGCCAGACGGTGTCAGTGGCCCCTCTTACCCCTCAAGGCAAGTTAGGGGGAGAAGGAACCACCTACTTCAACTTCTCGGGGGAGAAAATTGCCAGAGGGATCACCCTCTCCTTCGAACTGTCGGACATTCCGGCCGAGATCGCTCTACCGGAACCAGACGCTGAGGTAGCTCGCCAAGCACCTGAAGGGGAGTTGGCGGTGCCTTCCTGGTTCCCACTGGCCTTGGCCGCTCTGGGGCTGGTCGGGGTGGTGGCCTATGCCTATCTGCGAGGGAAGCCCGGCCCGACCGTCCCTTCCCCTCCTGCGGTCGAGTTGGCTGCCGAAAGGGACGTTTCCTTCCAGGCTCTGGAAGCCAGACGGTTGAGGTTGCTGCACGAACTGGCCGACATTGACGACGCTTACGATGCCGGAGAGATGGCCAAGGAGGAATACGAAAGGAAGAGAGGGGAGAAGAAAGAGGAACTGCTGACCCTCCTGCAGCAGTTAGCGGAGAGATCAGCTCCTCCTCCCCCAACGAGTGCTAAATGACGTGCCTTTCAGCGGCAACCTCCCCGGTCTCGAAGCGCTCTACGCTCAAAGGGGAGATGTCAACGGTCGAGGCCCGACCATCAACGATCAGTTCGGCTATCAGCAGTCCAGTGGCCGGTGAGTGCATGAAGCCGTGGCCGCTGAATCCTACGGCGCAGATGAACCCCTCCACAGCGGGGATGCTTCCCAGGATGGGGTTGGCGTCAGGGGTGATGCAGTAGAGACCGGCCCAACTACGGCTGATCTGGGCCTCGGCCAGGACCGGAACGCGGTGGGCGGCATACTCAACCACCTTGAGCATGAACTCCCAATCAACGTTCAGGTTGAAACTGCTGGGTTCATCGGGATCGCTCATGCCAAAGACGATACCCGGCCCTTCCTTCCGGAAGTACCAGCTCTTGTGGAAGTCAATGACCATAGGAGTTGTGGGTGGGATGGCAGGCAGGGACTCGATGAAGAACACCTGACGGCGGTAGGGATGGGCCGGGAGGTCAACACCGGCCATTTTGCCCACCAGGTGAGCGTATGGCCCGGCGGCGTTGACCACTACGGGCGCGGCGATAGCTCCATGCCTGGTCAAAACCCCTCGCACCTTGCCCTTCTCAACCTCTATCCCGGTTACCTCTGTCTCCAATCTGATATCCACCCCCAGGTCACGCGCCTGCTGGGCGAAGCCGTGGGTGACACTGCTGGGGTCGGCGTATCCATCCCTGGGGCCAAAGGTGGCCCCCTTTAGGTCCTCCACATTCAATTGGGGAACCATCTCCTTGGCCTCTCCCGGTGAGATCAACTCCACCTCAACCCCCAGGCTCTTCTGCAAGGCCACGTTCACCTGGAACATCTCTACTTCCTCTTCCGTGGACAGCAGAAAGAGATATCCCACCTGGTGGAGCCCGGGGTCAACCCCCATTTCCTCCCGGAAACGTTCAAAGAAGGGGACGCTGTAGAGGGAAAGGCGCACATTCGTCTCCCTGGAGAACTGGGCACGGATGCCCCCCACCGAAAGGCCCGTGGTCCCGGCTGCCAGGAACTTCTCCTTTTCACATAATATCACATCCCGACAGCCCTTCCTGGCCAGGTAGTAGGCAATACTGGTACCGATGACCCCACCCCCGATGATGACCACATTGGCTGTCTCTCCCATCAGTTCACCTCCTTGCCACTCTTTAGCGAAGTTTCGCCTCAAACCGACTAGACTTCCGAAGACTTCGGCGAGACTTCGTCGAGCCCTCAGCGTGAGCTCAGTCGAGACGCTCAGTCGAGCCGTCTGCCAGACTTCGGAAGACTCAAGCCCGAAGGCTCAGCCGAACCGTTGAGGGAGCGTCACAGCTTGCCCAAGAGAACCGCAAACACATGTACCCTGTGTCCCAGTTCACCCTCAGTCCCTGGCGAATTCGTCCATGATCAGCGCTATGTGCTTGATGCCATTGATGTAGTCAGCCACGCGGATGTTCTCGTTGGGGGCGTGAGTGTTTGAGCCGGCATAGGCGATCCCGGTTGAGACAGCGGGGATGCCAAACTGTTGACAGAGGACGTACATGGGGCCAGTGCCGGCCACCAGGGGATAGACCACCGGCTGGCCGGGATAAAGCTTTCGAGCCGTGTCCACCACCACTTCGGCCAGAGGGTCATCTAATGCTGTCCGCGCTGGATGCTCCCCGGCCAGCAGCTTCACCTCCACGTCAGCGAACCCTTCCTTCTCCAGGTGCGCCTGCAACAGCTCCACCACCTCCTCCGGCTCCTGATCGGGCACCAGGCGAAAGTCCACCTTGGCCGAGGCTGTGTTGGGCAGTACCGTCTTCAGCCCCTGGCCGGTGTAGCCGCCGTTGATGCCACAGATGGTGCAGGTGGGCTGAAAGAGGTGCTTCTTCAACAGCTCCAGGCCTGACAGGTCAAGGAGATAACGGTCCAACCCAAATTTCTGCCGCCATCCCTCCTCATCGAAGTCAAGCCGCTCCAGAGCTTCCACCTCCGTCGGCCCAAGTTCCCGCACACGGTCGTAAAAGCTGGCAATGCGGATATGCTCATCCTCCCCCTTCAGACTATTCAGGGCCCAAATCAGACGCCACACGGCATTGGGCACAATGGTGCCCCACATGGAGTGCAGGTCCGAGTTGGCCGCCGTGACACTGACCTCCACGTAGCTGATCCCTTTCACCCCTAGATAGATTTCCAGCCGGTCCTTAGGGTCCTTGAACCCTCCCTCCCAGATGCAGCCATCAGCCTTCAGCAGCCCGGAATGCTCCTCGGCGAAGGACTCCAGATTTGGACTCCCGACCTCCTCTTCCCCTTCGACGATGAACTTGACCGTCAAGGGAAGCGAGCCGTGCACCTTCAGAAAGGCATCAACGGCCGAGATACGGGCCACCAGATCACCCTTGTTGTCCGATGAGCCACGGGCGTAGAGAAGCCCCTCCTTGATCTCGGCTGAGTAGGGATCAACCTCCCAAAGGTCTAACGGTTCGGGTGGCTGCACATCGTAGTGATTGTAGAAACTCAGCACTTTATCTCCCTGGCCAGCTACCTGGCCCAGGATCACCGGCTGCCCGGCTGTGGGGATGAGTTGTGTCTCCGCCCCTACCTCCTCCAGCATGTCTATGACCATGCGGCCTGTCTCGCCCATCCCCAGGTTCTGCGCGGCCACACTGGGCTGACGACAAAGGGCCTGCAGGTTCTCAATGTACTGTTGAACATGTTCATCAATGTAGCTGAAAAGCTCGTCCATCTCACCCTCCTTTCACTCTGCGCGACTATTAGCCTCCCGCAGGTTAAAGCGAAGCTTTTGGGGCACAACAGGTTTCCCAGATCTAGAGGAACCTCACGGTTATCACTGCTCGAACCTGCGGGAGGATTCTGCGATCGCTGAAGGTCTCGTTCGACTGAGCTCAGCCGAAGTCCTGACCCCTGGTAGGCACACTCCCCGTCGGAGCGACAGTGATGATCAGCTTATCCATTATTCAGCCGAAGAGGGGGTGGCTCCTGTGCTTGACCCCATAACGGCACAGCAGGTTGCCGGTCAAGGCCAGCCTTAGCTTCGGCTGTGGCGGAAAGAGAAGCCTTTTGACCATGGAAGGGATGGAATAGAACTGCTGAAAGGCCCGCCAGTACCCCTCCTCCAGAGCCTGGGGCGAGAGTTGCTTCGGCTGAAAGACGGCATGGGCGAAATCATACCTGGACCAATCCCCGTCCATTATCCTCCCCTGTTCCTGAAGCCGAGCCCGCGCCCGTGTACCTGGCAGGGGGGTGTAAATGGAAAAGAAAGCCAAAGGGACTCTGTTTCTCTCCAGAAACTGCACCGTTTCATCGAACACAGTCTCATCATCCTCGTCAAGGCCGACTATCATGGTGGCCAGTACCAGGATGCCGGCGGCACGGATGTTCCGCAGGGCCTCCTGGTACCTCTCTGGCCTGTTGAAGGGCTTGCCCATCAGTTGCAGCTTCCGCCTCGATGTGCTCTCTATACCGATCAGCAGCGACACACAGCCGCTCCGGGCGGCCAGCTCCAGGAGCTCTGCCTCCCAGCCAATGCTGATGTTGCCCTGGCTGACCCACCTGATGCCAAGGGGGATCAGGGCCTGGAACAGCTCCCTGGCATGGCGGGGGTGGACAGCGATGTTATCATCCACAAAGATGATCCACCGGCTGCCGGCCTCCCGCACATCCCTGACCACTTCCTCAACGGGCCTGAGGCGCAGCGTCCCTCCGAAGAAGCTGGTCACAGCACAGAAATCACAGCCATAGGGGCATCCCCGCATGGTCTGTACCGGTCTGTAGGGCAAGAAGTAGACCTCCAGGGGAAGCAGAGAAAGCCTCGGCACAGGCAAACCCTGCAGGTTCGGATGTCCATCGCCCTGGTAGAAGGGTTTCGCCCTCCCTCCAGCCAGGTCCTCAATGACCGTCGGCCACACCTCCTCCGCCTCGCCGATCACCACCGCATCGCAATGCTGGATAGCTTCCTCGGGAAAGACGGAGACATGATGCCCTCCCATCACCACCCTCACTCCACGCCGCCTGAAACAATCGGCTATCTGGTAGGCCCTTGTGGCCTGGAGGGTCATGGCCGTTATGCCCACCAAGTCAACTTCCCTGTCGAAGTCTACCTCATCCACGTACTCATCAACGATGGAGACCTCAACGTCGGGTGGCGTCAGGGCCGCCAGAAGGGGAAGGGTCAAACGAGGCATCCAGGCTCTTTTGCTCTTGTGAATCTCCCTCCCGCCGACGTGGTGGGAAGGTTGAATCAGCACCAGCTTCATATTTTGGTTTCAATCCAGCTCCTGGAGCAGTTTGGCCAGGAGGGCCGCCCGTTCGGGGAGACGCTTGACCAAGATGTGCTCTTCAGGGCTATGGGCTCCGTCCCCTATGGCCCCCAGGCCATCCAGGGTTGGCACCCCCAGGGCAGCGGTAAAATTACCATCGCTGCCCCCTCCTGAGCTTCCCTCACTCAACTCCAGGCCCAGTTCCGTCCCCAACCTCTTGGCCCGCTGGAACAGGGCTACGATTTCCGGCGTCCGTTCCATGGGAGGACGGTTGAGCCCGCCGACGATCTTCAAAGTGACATCGGGCGTAACCGGCTGCAAACTGAGGATCTGCTGCACCATGCGCTCTCCTTGCTTCAAGGTGGCAACGCGCAGGTCAACCTCCGCCCGAGCCCAGTCTGCCACCACGTTGGACCGCGTTCCTCCCTCCACCAGGCCAACGTTGAGGGTGATGCCGGCCTCATAGTCGGTCAAGGAATGCAGCCTGAGGATCTGATGGGCCAACTCCTCTATGGCGCTGCGTCCGAGCTCGTGGTTGACCCCGGCATGGGCCGCCCGCCCGGTGACGATCAGGTCGAAGCGGCCTACACCCTTGCGGGATGTCTTCAGCGCTCCTTCTGGGGAAGCGGCCGGTTCCATCACCAGGACGTAGTCGCTCTTCATGGCCTCCACTTCGATCAGCTCCCGAGAGGTAGGGCTTCCCACCTCCTCGTCCGAGTTGCAGAGAATGGTCACCTGTTTCTTGGTGGACAGGCCAAGCTCTCTCAAACCACGCAGGGCGAAAAGGGTGATGGCCACGCCACCCTTCATGTCGTAGATGCCGGGCCCGTAGGCAAGATCATCCTCCAGGCGAAAGGGCCGCCGATCAAGCTCCCCCAGCGGATAGACGGTATCCATGTGCATCAGCACCAGAATCTGACCCTTTCCCTCCCCCCATTGGGCCAGGAGATGGTCACCATAATCCCTAATCCCTATCGCTGAGATAGCCGCCCCTACGTTTCGCAACTCGTTGCTCAAGAAAGCTCCAAACCGGTCCATTGCTGCTTTCTCGGTGGTAGGGGACTCCATCTCCACCAACCGCCGCAGGAGGGCTAACATCTCTTCGTTTCGACTCTGGAAATAGTCAAGGATCTCGGCCATAGCCAGTCCCTCCCTTATCTGCGCTCCAGAACCCGCCCCGCCAGAGCTCCGCTATGCTGACCACGCTCAACAGTCAGTTGCCCGTTGACAAAGACGTACTCCACGCCGGAGGGGTATTGATATGGTTCAGCGTAGGTAGCCTGGTCCTCCACCTTGACCGGGTCAAAGAGCACTATATCCGCCTTCATCCCCTTTTGCAGGCGTCCTCTGTCAGCCAAGCCCAGCTTCTCGGCCGGAAGGGCGGTCATCTTCCTTATCGCCTGGGGCAAAGAGAGCATTCCCTCCTCCCGCACGTAACGAGCCAGAATCCTGGGGAAGGTCCCGTAGCTCCGGGGGTGACGCTTCCCTTGGCCCAGCTTGCCATAGGGGGCCAACGACAGCCCATCGGAGCCGACCATCATCCACGGTTGGCTCAGACCCAACCGGAAGTTATCCTCGCTCATCATGAAGGTGATCATCCCGGCCTGACAGTCGGTCTCCAGGAGAAGATCGAAGAGGACGTCCACCGCTTCCTGGTTCCGCACCTCCCCTATTTGGATCAACGTCTTCCCTTCGTATTGGGGATGGCCTGGACAGAGGGCGATGTAGGTACGGTCGTAGCCCACCTCTCTCCCCAGAGCGCCTTTCCCGCTGGTCATCTCCTCCCTGATACGGCGCCGCTGACGATCGTCACCAAGCCGGGCCAGAAGCTGGGTCACGCCCCCTTCGTGAGCCCATGCTGGCAGCAGAGCACTGAGGTTTGTGCTCCCGGCCAGGTAAGGATAGAGGTCAGCCGAAAGGTCCAGCCCCCCTTGCCGGGCCTGCTCCACCAGGGCCACCGCTTCAGGCGCTTTATCCCAGTTCGTCTGACCGGCTGCCTTGAAGTGGGCAATCTCCACTGGCAGGCCGGCCTCCCGGCCGATGGTGATCGCTTCCTCTATCGCTTCCAACAGAGTCTCTGCCTCGCCACGGATGTGGCTGAAGTAGTGCCCGTTGTGGGCCGCGGCCACCCGACTCAGCTCCACCAGTTCGTCGGTGGCAGCGTAGCATCCAGGTGGATAGATCAGCCCCGTAGACAGACCAAAGGCTCCCTCGTCCATAGCCTGGGCCACTAGCTCCTTCATCTCTTTCATCTGCTTCCTGGTGGGAGGGGCGTCGGCGAAGCCCATCACAGCAATGCGCACCGTACCATGCCCCACCAGGGGCACCACGTTGACCGCCGTCCCCACCTCCCTCAAGTGATCCAGGTAGCCACCAAAAGCGGTCCATTCCCAGGTGAGGAGTGGCTGTAGAAAGCCAGTGTATTGTAACAGGTCCTCCTTCGTGGCCGGATTGAGGGGAGCAGGGCTGAGGCCACAGTTCCCTATGACCTCCGTGGTCACCCCCTGGCGGATCTTGCTTTCGGCCAGGGGATTAGCTGGCAAAGTGAAGTCGGAGTGGGTATGCATATCAATAAAGCCTGGCGCAGCTACCAGCCCCTTGCCGTCAACAGTCCGTTCCGCCTGGACTGCTCCAAGCCCTCCCACCTCCACGATCAGATCACCTTGCAATGCCACGTCAGCCACGGATGCCGGCTGTCCGCTGCCATCAACGACCTGTACATCCTTGATCAAGAAATCAAACATTCTCCCTCTCCAGTTCTTGCTACAAGACCTCCTGAAGTAGTAGTCATTTACGGGCCTGGGCCTTGAACTCGTCATAGAGTCTTTGAACACTGGCCTTGACGCGCTTTTCCACCCTCACCCGCTCCTCTTTGGCCACGGGGAAGCGGTCTAGCATCTTCACCCGGGTGACTGTCTCCTTGCGAGTGAGCCCAGCATCAAAATGCCCCTGCACCGCCTCCCGCATCTCCACAATGTAATCTCTCAGCCGGTCAATGTCCCTTCCTTCGATCAGACGCCCGTGTCCGGGAACCACCTTCTCCGCTCCAATCTCCCGCACCAGTTCCAGGGCCTGAAGCCACTCCTCCGAGTTAGCATCTCCGAGATAGGGGTGTCGCTCAACCACCAGAATGTCGCCGCTGAACAGCACACCGGCCACTGGGATATGAACCATGACCGTAGCCGGGGTGTGGCCACCGACGTGGATAAGCTCGACCTCCACACCGCCCTTGTGCAAAGTCAGCCTGTCCATCACCCCCACCTCCGGCACGACGAATTTCGTCCTTCGCAACCCGGCCGCCACGTGGGGTTGCCTTTCCCGGAAGGAATCAACCAGGCGTGTATGGAATACATCGTCATACTTCTGCGTGACGTAGTTGGCGGCAAAGTGGTGGGCTACCACCGGTGCAGTGAAACGACAATTGCCCAGGCAGTGACCGAGATGATGGTCAGTGTTTATAACGTAGAGGGGCTCTCCACCAACCCGCACAACCTGCTCGTGCCATTGCTGGGCATCGGCCGGGAAGAAGGGGGTATCAATGACGATAGCCCCCTCCTCAGTGACCACCAGGCCAAGGTTGGTCTCTCGACTGTCACTCCAGGTGTAGATATGTTCATTAATCCTGCGCATTAGCCAACTCACCTATGCATTCTACGCCGTTCGGCTGAGCGTTCGACCGAGGGCTTCGACTGAGCGTCTCGACTGAGCCCCGCCCTGAGCGGGACGAAGGGCTCGACGAAGTCTCAGCCGAAGTCCTCACGCCGATGGCTCACGACGAAGCCCCCAGGCCAACAGCGCGGCGTTCCCTGGCTGAGGGAAGACCCAGGCACAAGAAGGAAACCAGGAGAGGGAGGACAGCCAGCATGTTGAGCCCGTTGAGGAGACCGATCCTGTCGGCCACAAAGCCGGTAAGGGCCACACCGACACCTCCGGTGACGAAACTGAAACCCATGGCCAGCCCTGAAGCCACCCCCAGACTGCGGGGCAGCAACTCCTGGGCGATGACGATGGTGATCGGTAGCGAGGCCCCGGCGGCCATGCCCAGAAGGGGCGCAACCAGGAATGAGGTCGCTCCCCCAGCCTGGAACTGGAGCAGCATAAGGGGTGTCAGAAGAAACAAGGAGAGGAAGATGACCCTTCGCCGGCCGATGCGGTCGGAGAGGAAGCCACCCAGCAGACCGCCTATGGCCACGGGGAAGAGGAAGGCAAAGAGCACACGGCTGGCGAAGGCAGCCGAATATCCCTGGCTTTTGTAGAACTGAGGGATGTAAGTGGTCAGGGCCGTATGGACCCAGGAGCGGGTAAGGAGGACCACCATCAACGTTCCCAGACCCAACCAGGATACGCCGTTAACCACCCGTTGCACCACGTGGTCCGTCAAATGGCCACCCCCCTTCACCGCTATGGCAGAAGTGGCCCGGTAGAGCCAGGGGGCGAGGAGGAACCCTATCAAGGCTATCAATGCTGTGCCTCTCAGGCCAACCGCTTCAAAGACGATCCCTCCCAGCAGCGGTCCCGCGGCATACCCTGAATTCCCACCCAGGAGGAAGATGGACATCCCGCTACCCTTCCGTTCACCACTGGCCAACGAGGCATTGGCCGCCCCCTGAGGGTGGAAGGCTCCCGCTCCCAGTCCAGCCAGAGGAGCCAGGACCATCAACGTGGTGTAACTCTGGACGAACCCTATGGTCCCGGTCATAGCAGCAATCCACAGCAACCCCGCACCAGCCAGCAATCTACCGCCGAAGCGGTCGGCCAGGTAGCCGAAGAGAGGTTGGGATAGGGAGGAGCAGAGGACATAGGCCATCACCGCCAGACCCACCTGACCGTATGTCAGGTGGAGGGATTCGCTCAAATAGACCAAGAGCAGGGGCATCATGCCGGCGTACATATCCACACCGAAGTGCCCCAGGGTCAGAGACCACAAGGCTTTGTTCTTGAAAAGTGACATTGATCCTCCACACTATCGTATCCAGCCGGCCAGGAAGCGCGTCAGCCAGGCGGCGATGAAGGGCAAGGGCAAACCGACCAGGATACGGATGGCCACCACCCGAGGGGTGAGGAAAGCCATCTCCACTGTAGCTCGGGTGAGGGCGATAGCGGTCCAGGCGGTGATGTAGGCCATGACCACGTCCAGACGCGCCCCGATGGCCAGAAGGGTGGCCGAGAGGGGAAAGACAACGAAGGGACCACCTGGCGTGAAAGCCCCAACCACCACAGCCAGGGGAATGGCCCAAAACCCAGCCTTCTCCCCGAGGTAGGATTCGATAACCGGCCGTGGAACTGTGACCTGCAGGATGCTCCCCAGGAGGATACCGGCGAAGATGAGAACGACGAGACCAACCATGGTGTTGGTAGAGGCCGAGAAGGCAGTCCTGGCCTTGTTGGCATCGCTAAGCAACAGGACGATAAAAGCTATGACCGCCAGAACGACTAACCCTTTCTGGGCCGTGTTCAAATGACCGAACAGCAGTTGATATAGACGATCCAAGCTACTTACCTCCCATTATCTCTTGCCAAGCGAAGTTTAAGGCTTCCTCCAACCTGTCTACGGCCGGCCCGCCTCCCTGGGCCAGGTGAGGCCGCCCACCGCCACTTCCCTCCACCATGCAGCAGGCCCTCTTTAGAAGTTGACACATGTCGAAGGGAAGATCGTCAGAGCGAGCAAAGACCAGGTTGCCCTTCTCTCCGCGCACGCCCAGCAGGGCCACACATCCCTCATGATCTACCAGCCGCAGGGCCAGACGACGCACCTCCTCCACATCCCGGTCGTCAAAGAGGTGCCGCACCAAACGAAGCCCTCCTCGCTCCTCTGCACCTTCGAGCAGGGTATGAGCCTGATGATCGAGGAGTTCCTCCTTCAGGCGGTTCAGTTCCCGACGATTGGCCTTGTCCTCGGCCATCAGCCGCTGAACCGCCTCAGATACCTCCCTGTCCTTCACGCTGAAGTCAAGGGCCAGGCGGTTGATGATCTCGTTCTTCCAACGGTAGTCCAGCAAGGCACGCCACCCGCACAGGAACTCCACCCGACTCTCCCGGCCCCGCCGCTCCCACCTCCGCACCTTGATGAGCCCCAGTTCACCTGTTCTGCGCAGATGGGTGCCGCCGCAGGGCGAGAGATCGAACCCCTCCACCTCCACAATGCGGACGGAGCCTTCCACTGCCGGCGACTTACGAAGTTTCAGTTGGGCCAACTGGTGCGCCTCAACGAAGTAGGCCCTGAGAGGCCGATCCCCCTGCACTATTTCGTTGGCCAGGTCCTCTACCTCAGTCACCTGCGACTGGCTCAAGGTCTCGCGGTCCAGGTCAATGGTCGAGCTCTCCTGGCCCAGGTGGAAGGAGACCGTCTCGGCACCCGACAAACGCAGAAAGGACTGGGAGAGGATGTGCTGGCCGGTGTGCTGCTGCATGTGGTCCAGCCTCCTCTGCCAATCAATCTGCCCCCGCACCTCCTCTTCTGTCATTGCATCGGCCAGGACATGGATGACCTGACCACCCTCCTCGTAGACCTCCACCACCCCCACACCGTTGATTAGTCCCCGGTCACAGGGCTGGCCCCCGCCGGTAGGATAGAAGCATGTGCGGTCTAGCACCAGGCAGGCTCTGCCTGCTACGATACTGGCCTCGACCATCCGGGCCTCAAACTCTGTACGATAGGGATCCTCGTAATACAGTCGTTCGGTCACTGCTACACCTAGCCGACAAAGCAGGGGAAGTTCCCTGGGTGACAGTTCTTCGTAGCCGCTTCTTCACCTAAAGAACTTCCCCTGCTACACCTGATAGCTCCTCGCGCACGCCATGAAATATACCTGAAAACACCCTTTTTGTCAATGGCAGATGCAAAGTCTGAGCCGTAAGGCCTCGTCGTTCGACGATAGTTCGACAGGCGTTGTCCTGAGCCAGTCAAAGGGCTCACCATGCAGCTCACGTCGAGGGCTCACCGCCGAAGCCTTGCGTCCTCGCAAGCGCTCACCGAGCATGTGCTCAGGCGTGCTTTGACTGAGTTCGTAGGCGAGCGCTTGCGACCGCACTCCCGATTCAAAGAGGGTCTTCGCCTCACAACCAAAAGCCCTCGCCGCAGTTCAGTCCTGAGGCTTCGACGCTGAGCGCCAGTTCTGAGTATAGTCGAAGAGTTCAGCCGAAG
>JBHIDP010000060.1:0-12954 GCA_046760185.1 Anaerolineae bacterium | reverse complement strand
CGGCTGAAGCCGCCACTACGAACGCTTTTCGGCGGGAACAGGAGGGAGGATAGTCATGACCCATGCCAAGACCCTGGCCGACACTCTTACGGCGACCCGCTTTCTGATCGCCATATGGATGCTCTGGATGGGAACCACCGCCGGAGCTCCAGCCTTGCCGTCAATCACCATCGGCCTGGTCATTGCCTGGATGACCGACCTTGTGGACGGTCCTCTGGCCAGACGGGACCCGATGCGGCGCCATAGCTGGTTGGGCGACCACGACCTTCAAGTTGATATGGCAGTGGCCTTGAGCCTGCTGCTGTACCTGACAGTTAGCCGCTTCGTCCCGGCTAGAGTGACCCTGAGCTACCTGGCCTTGTGTGCCCTGTTGCTGTGGCGTTTCAGAGCTCGTGCCCTGGGCATGCTCCTTCAGGCTCCGGTGTACGGCTGGACACTGTATGTCGCCCTGCGGAATATCCCCCGCTATGGATTTCTCATGATTGGCTGGATCCTGTTTACTATCATCGTGACCTGGCCCCGCTTCCCCCTGATGGTCGTGCCGGAGTTCCTGCAAGGGATGCGCGATCTGTGGGGTGAGGCCAAGGAAGAACAGTGAGGTGAAACATGGTTATCATCTTGACGGTTGTGCTTCTGGTCGTCGGCGTGCTGACCGGTTGGCTGGTGCCGAAGATCTTCAAGAGCGAACCACCCTACGGGCCTGGTGTGGATATCGGCGCCTGTGTGGTGAGCACGGTGGGGCTCGGACTGATCGAGTGGCTCTGGATCCTGCCCATGCTGGGATTCAAGGGATGGATTAAGTTGGGAGCCGCCATTGGTGACCCCTGGGGCCTGGCCCTGATCGTGCTGTGGCTCCTCCGCAAGGTGAAGAGCTAGTTAGTCTCGTAGTCCGGTAGTCCTGTAGTCTGTTGGTCTGATTGTCCAGCCATTTGACGATTGACTGTCCGACTATTTGACCATCAGACTACTTTGGGGTGTATTGATGAACTTCCGGAGAACCCTCTCCGTTATGCGCAAGGAGGCGTGGCACATCCTGCGCGACCGACGGGCCTTCCTTCTGACCATCTTCGCCCCGGTCTTCCTCCTCCTCGTCATGGCCTATAGCTTCTCGGTGGATATCAAGAATGTAGCCGTGGCCGTGATGGACCATGACCGCACACCGCTATCCCGTCGCTACCTCACCGGGCTGAGCAGCAGCGGTGACGTGATCGTGCGCTACATGGCCACCGACTACGCTGACATCGTCAGGTGGCTGATGACCAGCCAGGCCAAAGCAGCGGTGATCATCCCGCCCGGCTTCGAGGCTGATCTACGAGCTGGCCGGGAGGCCACCATGCAGGTCCTGGTGGAGGGGACTGACCCCAACACAGCCAACACTGCCCTTTTGCACATCGGCGGCTACACCCAGCGATTTGCCATCCACATCGTGGCCGAAACCATGAACCGGGCCGGCTTCCCGGTGGACGCGGCAACGCTGATGCCCGTGGACCTGCGCCTCCGCACCTGGTACAACCCCACCCTCAAGGCGGTCATCGGCTTCTTGCCGGCCCTCATCGGGGTGGTGCTGGGCATGCCGGCCGTGGCCACAACGTTAGCTCTGGTGCGGGAGAAGGAGCGTGGCACCTTCGAGCAACTGATTGTCACGCCAATCCGTCGCTCCGAGCTGGTGGTAGGCAAACTGGTGCCCTACATGATGAGCGGTCTGATCAGCGTGGTGTTGTGCGCAGCCCTGGCTGTCTACTGGTTCGGCACGCCCTTCCGGGGGAACTTCCTCCTCTACCTTTTGCTGTCGGCCGACTTCTTTCTGGCGAGCATGGGCATCGCCCTTATCATCTCCACTTTCACCAGCAGCCAACAGGCGGCTCAGGTCGGGGCCGTACTGATCTTTTTCTTTCCCGGTTTCTTCCTGTCGGGCATCTTCTATCCCCTGTTCAGCATGGAGCCGATCATGAAGATGGAGGCCTTCATGGTGCCCACTACCCACTATGTCCTGATCAGCCGGGGGGTGTTCTTGAAGGGCCAGGGGTTGACCGTCCTGTGGCCCTACGCTACAGCGCTGCTGGTCATGGGGCTGCTCTTCCTGGGCCTGGCGGTGTTATTGTTCAAAAAGAAGCTGACTTGATAGCGATTGGCCCTCACCTCTCCCCCAACCCTCTCCCCTCTCCCAACCCTTCGGCTTCGCTCAGGGCAGGGGTTGGGAGAGGGGAGGGGGCAAGGGGGTGGGGTGAGGGAAGACAGGAACGGCAATGTGGGATCGCATCCGGAGCCTGATTGTCAAAGAACTGATCCAGCTCTGGCGGGATAAGCTCATCCTGATCGTGATTATCCTGGGGCCGGTGAGCGAGCTGGCGCTGGTGGCCTGGGCGACCTCGGCCGACATTGAGCACATCCCTACGGCCATCGTGGACCGCGACCGGACAACGGCCAGCCGGGAGCTGGTGCAAGCGCTGGTGAACACCCGTACCTTCGACGCCAACTTCTACCTGGACAGCGAGGCCCAGGCGCGGGACCTGGTGGACGCCGGGACGGCCCTGGCTGCCGTGCTCATCCCGGTCGGGTTTGGTGAGAAGCTGGCCGCTCCCGCCTCGGAGCCGGCCCAGGTGCAGATCATCCTGGACGGGGCCGACCCCAGCGCCGCCCGGGTGGCTCGCATGAGCGCCGAGGGGGTGGTGGGCAGCTATGCACAGCAGGCTTCCCTGGCCCGCTGGGGAAGTGCTGTTCAGGACTGGGGCTTCGTCGTGAGCGGCCTTCGGGCTGAGCCCCACCCTGAGCGGGACGAACTGCGGGACGAAGGGCCTCAGTCGAAGCCTCAGCCAAACGGCCAGGTCATTGACCTCGATACCCGCGTCTGGTTCAACGAAGAGCTGAAGATGTCCAACTACGAAGTGCCTTCCGAGCTGGGTTTCATGCTCATAGCCGTAGCCCTCATGCTGGCCTCGTTGGGCATCGCCCGGGAGCGAGAGTTGGGCACGATGGAACAGCTCCTGGTCACGCCGTTGCGCAGCGTGGAACTGGTCATCGGTAAGGCTGTCCCGGCCATGATCCTGAGCTACCTGAACTTCCTGCTGATGCTGGCCATGACCGTCTTCCTCTTCGGGGTGCCCATACGAGGCTCGCTGCCCCTGCTGCTGGCCATCGCCTTCTTTTATCTATTTGTGGAGATCGGCTGGGGGCTGATGGTCTCCGCCATCTCCAAAACCCAGTGGCAGGCCCTGCTGACCGTCTTTCTGCTGATGATGGCCGAGATGATCTTCTCCGGTTACGCCTTCCCGGTGGAGAACATGCCCCGACCGCTGGCGCTGGCCTCTAACTTCGTGCCCATCAAGCACTGGCTCATCATCCTGCGCAGCATCCTGCTCAAGGGGGCCGGGATCGAGGTCTTCTGGCGAGAGTTATTGGCTCTGGCCGGGCTGGGGTTGGTGATCAACGTCTTGACGCTGCTCTTCCTCCGCAAGCAACTGGAATGACAGAATATGTCCTACGTCTACATGAAGGTCCTGGAATCAGCACCCAGCCGATACGATCGAGGCATGAAGATATTGACCCTCGGTCGGCTACAACGGGCAAAGGAGGACATCGCTGCCCTGATCGAGCCGGGCGAGCGGGGCTCCGGTGAGGACTTTCGGCTGAGCTCAGTCGAAGCCCCCAGCCGAACCGTGCTGGACATTGGCTGTGGCACGGGCACACTGGCCTTGCTCATGGCCCGGCGGGGAGTCCAGGTGGTCGGTATTGATATCTCGGCCCCGATGCTGGCCATCGCCAGGGAGAAGGTTCAGGAGGCTGGTCTTGGAGAGCGGATTGAGCTCAGGGAACTGGGGGCTGTAGACCTTGACACCGCCTTCGAGGATGAGAGCTTCGACACCATCACCAGCACCTTGACCTTCAGCGAGTTGTCCGATGACGAGATAGACTATACCCTCCGCCACTGCCACCGCATCTTAAAGAGCAGGGGGAAGTTGATTATCGCCGACGAGATCCTGCCCTTATCCCTCGGTGGGCGGATGCTGACCTTCCTCTTCCGATTGCCCTTCGTCATCCTGACTTTCCTCCTCACCCAAAATACAACCAAGAGGGTGGCGAACCTGGAGGAGCGGATCGAGGGGGCCGGCTTTCGGATCACCGGAGTCCGCAAGTACCTGCTGGGTACCCTGCGCACCTTTGTGGCGGTGAAAGGGACAAGGAACAAGTAGAGCGGCATCGAGACATGGACATTCTCAAGACCATCGTCGAGACCTTCTTCCGCCTCTTCGGGTTTCCCACGAAGACGGGGCTGCGCCTCTTCGGCAACCCGGGGCCCAACGCGCCGGTCTTCGTCACCGGCAACTTCGACCTCACCGTGAGGCGGGTGTCGAAACACCTCAAGGGCCTGGACTGTTACCTGCTGGTGGCTCCGACCAGGGGCATCAACGTCTGGTGTGCCGCTGCCGGGGGATTCTTCAACGCCCACTCCGTCATCTCTGTGGTCAAGACCAGCAGGATTGGCGAAAAGGTGAGACACCGGACCCTGATCCTGCCCCAGCTCTCCGCGCCAGGAGTAGACATCGAGTGGGTGAAGCGGGAGACAGGCTGGCACTGCAAGTTCGGCCCCGTGTACGCCAGGGACATCCCGGAATACGTGAAGAACCGTTTCCGCAAAACGGAGGAGATGAGCCGAGCCAGGTTCCCGCTGTCGGATCGGCTGGAGATGGCGGCTATGTGGGCCGCCAGCGGCTCTATCGTGGTAGGTATCATCCTGTTGGTCTTCAACCGGGGAGCCCTGCCGGGGGCGCTGGCCCTCATCTGGGGCCTGGCCGTGGCCTTCTTCGCCTTCTTCGAGCCGCTGTTGCGCTACCTACCGGGGAAGACTGGGCTGCACAAGACCCTCTTCCTGGGCCTGCTGGTGGCCGTGGGGCTAACCCTCTATGGGCTTTTCGTCGGTGGCTGGGGATTGAAGGGGACTATCGGCTGGAGCGTGGGGACTCTGCTGGTGGCCGCCATGTTGGGTTTCGACTTGGAGGGGCAGAGCCCCCTCTACGCTGGCTCGACGATCACCTACTGGGGGGAGCGCTGGCCATGGGTGCTGGACATCTGGGGCCGGCTGGGCTTCCAGATGGAGCCCAGCTTCACCGTGCACGTGGACGCCGCGCTGTGCACCGGGGATGGGATGTGCACTCAGGTCTGTCCGAAGGGGGTCTACGCCCTCTACCAGGTGGAGGGCAGCAAGCGGAAGAAGTCGCGGGTGGTGAACTTGGATGCCTGTGAACAATGTACGGCCTGCGTCAAGCAGTGCCCCAGCGGGGCCATCTGGACGGAGCCACCGATCAAGACATTCGAGCCCGCGGAGGTGCTGGCATGATTGACTACACCCTTTCTCGTTCCCGGCGTCAAACGCAAGCAAGGAGACCAAGGAGAGGACGACCCTTGACAAATGGTGCAAAAGGGTGTATCATGGAAATGAATGAACATTCATTCATTCCAGAACCCTCTATTGGGAGCAGAGGTAATGACAGATAGGAGAGCAGCTCGGAAAGAACGGTTGATTGAAGAACGGTCAGTGCAGATCCTCGAAGCGGCAGCCACGGTCTTTGCCCGCAAGGGGTACCAGCGGGCGACCATGAAGGAGATCGCCGACGAGGCGGGGGTGGCCCCAGGCACCATCTACCTGTACTTCAAGAACAAAGAGGACTTGCTGATCAACATCCCCAGACAGATTGGCGAGCCCCTGTTTAGCGCTTTGTCTGCTGTAATAAGCGAGGGTGGACCGCAGGAGATGCCCGATGACGAGGCATTGCTCACCCACTTTGTAGCCACCGGTATGCGGCAGGTGGTACAGAACATTGACATCTTCAAGGTGCTTCTTTCCTCTATTCCGACACTGGATGAGGCGGCAATGGAGGCGTACCTGCGGCGCACGCCTCTGTATTTCGCCGGTGTCCTGGAACAGTTCTTTCGGCTGCGCATCGAGGAAGGCACTTTCAGGGACATCAACACCGCCATTGCCGCTCGGGCCTTCCTCGGTACGATGATGGTCTTTCTGATCAGTCAAGAAATCCTGCCGGGACGGCGGATCACACCCTTCGACTACGACGAGGTTGCGCGCGAGATCGTGCGTCTCTTTCTGTACGGTGCAGTGGTTCGTCCTGAGGGAGAAGTGGCCACAGAGATGGAGCGGTGAGAAGGGAGTGAGCCGATGGGCCGTCTACTGACCATCATACACAAGGAATTCCTGCACATCCGGCGCGATCCTCGCTCTCTAGGGATCATGTTCCTTATGCCTGTAGTGCAGATGATCCTCCTGGGCTACGTGGCTACGACCAATGTGGAACATCTGCCCACCGCTGTCTTGGATCAGGATCGGACCCGGCAGAGCCGGGAGTTGATTGATGCCTATCGTACCTCCAATTACTTCGATATTGTCCATTATGTAGGTAGCGAGGAGGCATTGGTCAGGCTGCTGGACAGTGGCCAGGCCAGGGCGGGGGTGATCATCGCCGTCAACTACGGGGTCCATCTGACCAGGGGTGAGCAGGCCCAGGTCGCCTTTCTTATTGATGGCTCGGACCCATCTGTGGCCAACACAGCCTTTGCTGCCGCTCAGTCGGTTGGCCAGGCCAAATCATGGGAAGTGATCCAGGGAACTATGCGGATGCCGGAGGTGGAATCAGCCTCGTTGTCGGGTATTGAGGTGCGTCCGCGTGTACTGTACAATCCTGAAATGAACAGCTCCTGGTACATGATCCCAGCCCTTATCGGCATGATCCTCCAATTCCTGACCACCATGTTTACGGCCCTGGCCATTGTGCGGGAACGGGAACAGGGCACCATCGAGCAACTGATCGTCACCCCGATCAGGTCCTACGAACTGGTGCTGGGGAAGATGGTGCCCTATGTGGCTATCTCTTTTTTCGACCTGAGCGAGGTTCTGATCGTCGGTGTTTTGTGGTTCGGCGTGCCCATTCGCGGCAGCATTCCTCTGCTCCTGGCCCTCTCTTTCCTCTTCCTGGCCACGTCGTTGGGCATCGGTCTCTTCATCTCTGCCACAGCCCGCACCCAGCAGGAGGCGATGTTCCTGACCATGTTCACGACCTTGCCCAGCATCTTCCTATCAGGCTTCTTCTTCCCCCTGGAGGCCATGCCGGTCGCTCTGCGAGCTCTGAGCTACGCCATCCCTCTGCGCTACTTCCTGATCATCGTGCGCAGCATCGTCCTCAAGGGGGTAGGATTGGAACTGTTGACGGGAGAAGTTATCGCCCTGATCATCTTCGGAGCGGTTATCCTGACCATGGCCTCAACGCAGTTCAGGAAACGGTTGGAGTGATGGTTATGAGGAACGATTTCATCATCCAGACAGATAACCTGACCCGCAAGTTCAAGGAGACCGTGGCCGTGGACGGTCTGAACCTGTCTGTGCGGCGAGGAGAAATCTTCGGGTTGGTGGGACCCGATGGAGCGGGCAAGACCACCACCATCCGCCTGCTATGTGGCATCATGACGCCCACAGAGGGGACGGCCACCGTGGCCGGCTACGACATCGTGGCCGACCCTGAAGCGATCAAGGAGCGCATCGGCTACATGGCCCAGCAGTTCAACCTCTACGGTGACCTAACGGTGCGGGAAAATCTGAACTTCTTCGCTGACATTTTCGAGGTGAGAGGGGCAAAAAGAGAGGCGCGGATCGCTCAACTCCTGGAGTTCGCCCGCCTGACCGAGTTCCAAGAGAGGCGTAGCCAGCACCTCTCTGGGGGGATGCAGAAGAAGCTGGCTCTGGCCTGCACCCTTATTCACCGGCCAGAGATCCTTTTCCTCGATGAGCCAACCACGGGGGTGGATCCCATCTCCCGCCGTGAGTTCTGGGATATCCTGACCGAGTTGCACCTGGAAGGGGTGACTATCTTCGTCAGCACACCCTACATGGATGAGGCCGAACGCTGTTCTCGCGTAGCCCTGATGTTCGAGGGCCAGATCATCGTCTGTGATGAGCCGAACAACATTAAAGGGCTGATGCAAGGGGAACTGATCGAGATCAGGCTGGCTGTGCCGGTCAGCAGGGCCAAGGAGGCCCTGGCCGATATGGATGGCATCCTGGAGATGCAGACCTACGGTGAACTCTTACATGTCTTCGTGGATGAGGCTGGGCGCTGGATGTCACCTATCCAGACTCGCCTGCGCGAAAGGGGTATCCCCATAGAGAGCATACGCCAGACCAGGCCCCGCATGGAGGAGGCCTTCATCTCCCTGGTGCGAGCCCAGCAGGCAGAGGAGGAAGTAAACACGGAGCAAATTTAGGTCAAGATATCCGAATCGCCCAGGAATCTCTTTCGAAGCGCATCTCCAGGTACGGAGCCAGCGCCGGACTGTTAAGATCAGTAAGATCGAACAGGCTGAAATAGTGGATCTCAAAACCAACGACTCGCTGGGGATCATTCCAGTCATAGCACACGAAGAAATCTTCGCTTTCATTCACGAAAAGAAACGCTCATAATCATCGTGACTTCCAATCCAGAACCACGTAACCGTATCACCCTCGAGAATACCAAGGGCACGATAACCACGTGTTATCCGCACGGACCAGATGTTTTCCTCACGGTTGATACACTTGAAATGCAAGGAAGGATGAAAGGGGTTTTGAGCCCATAGACGGAAGGCCTTTCTTGCTCTGTGTTTGATGCTCTCATCAAGGGACACATATGCATCCCAGAAAGACGGCAAAGTGGTTGATTTCATAACCGCTCATAGTCCATAGGCTCAGCTTGCCCTTCGGCAATTTCTTTTTTGGCGCGTCGAGCAACGGCAATCAATTGTGGCTGCGTTTTCTTGAACAATGTATCCCATTGAAGCTCATCTTGCAGATCTGCAATGTACTCTCGCAGATGTTCTACCACTTGTCCTTGCATGCTTTCAGGCAAGGATTCCATCATTCTCGTCACCGTTGCAATAGCCGTAGATGACATAACCAATCCTCCTTCTTACCTGAACATTCTAGCATTACTCTGTTAGCACCATTTGCCACTGGAAGCGGCCTATGAGATGACGGGAGCATGAGCCATAGAGTCAATCTCCGCTACTCTGATCACATTATACCTTATCTGGGAAGGATAAGCAAGCATGGAGGCACCCGATAGGTTCGCTGTGGTTGTTGAGAACCTGACCAAGAAGTTTGGCGATTTCACCGCCGTCAATGGCGTCAGCTTCACCATTGAGCGGGGCCAGATCTTCGGCTTCCTGGGGCCCAACGGGGCCGGCAAGACGACCACCATCCGCATGCTCTTGGGTCTCTTGAAACCCACCTCAGGCAAAGGCACGGTATTGGGCTACGACATCCTCACAGAGTCTGAGGAGATCCGTCGCCGTATCGGCTATATGTCCCAGCGCTTCAGCCTGTACAACGATCTGACCGTCGAGGAGAATCTGAATTTCTTTGGGGGCACGTACGGTGTTAGAAAGGAACAGCTTCGAGAGCGAAAAGAATATGTGCTGAATATGGCCAATTTGAGAGGGCGTGAGCGTGAATTGACCAGAAACCTGTCCGGTGGGTGGAGACAACGATTGGCCCTTGGTTGCGCCATCCTGCACGAGCCGGAGATGCTCTTCCTGGATGAGCCTACAGCCGGGACCGACCCTGTCTCCCGCCGCGAGTTCTGGGATTTTCTCTACCGTCTGGCCGAAGGGGGGACGACCATCTTCGTCACCACCCACTACATGGATGAGGCGGAGCACTGTCAAGAGCTGGCTTTTATCCACAGTGGAAAGATCGTCGCTCAAGGGACGCCGCAGGAGGTCAAGGATAGCAGTATGAAAGGGGAGGTTATGGAAATTGACTGCGACAACCCTGATGTGGCTATCGCCGCCCTCCGTAAACTGGACCGGTTCGATGAAGTTGCCCTCTACGGTGCTCTGATCCATGTGGTGGCTGAGAACGTTGAGGCGCACAAACCCTTGATCCACAAGGTTCTGCAAGAGAAGAAAGTTGGAGTCAGGAGTATAGACCTTATCGCTCCCTCTCTGGAAGATGTGTTTATCTCGAGCATCAAAGGGGCTGAAGAAACCAAGGGAATTGAACGAGGAGGCAAGGGATGAGACGAGTAGTCCTGCCAGCGATCATCTTGCTGTTGCTGGCCGGTATCGGTGGAGGGGCCTGGTGGTATTTGAGCACCCAGCCCGGGGCCGTGAACCAACTCCTGGCCGAGCTGGAGCTTGAGCCAGTCCAGGTTCCAGGCGGCATCAGTGCCTCAGGGTTCATCGAGGCAGAGAAGGTCTCCGTATCCACTGAGGTCGGGGGGCGAATCGAGGCCATCCTGGCCGACGAAGGGGACGAGGTTGAGAGGGGGCAGGTCCTGATCGAGCTGGATACTGCCATGCTGAGAGCCCAGATCAGACAGGCGGAGGCTAGAGTCAAGGTGGCCCAGGCTCAACTGGCCCGGGTGGAAGCGGGGGCCCGGGCCGAGGACATATACACCGCTGAGGCTGCTCTGGCCCAGGCAGAGGCCGCCGCCGAGGGAGCCAGGCAGGCCTGGCTGGACGCTCAAACAGCCCGAGACAACCCCCAGGAGTTGGAGGCCCAAATTGACGCAGCCAAGACCCAACTGGCAGTAGCTGAGCATCAGGTCAAACAGGCCATAGCCAACAAGGATGCCGCCGAGAAAGAACACGCCTTGCTTTCCTGGGCAGCGGAGAGGCTGGAGAAGGGGTTTGATGTCTACTTCCAGGGTGTACTGCAAGAGCATATTGACGCCCCTTCAGAGGCGATTGATGAAGCCTACTACCAGGGTAATCTGGCTGGTCAGAAGCTTTGGGCAGCCTGGGAGGCCCTGGCTGTGGCAGAGGCAGCTCGCGACGGAGCCAAAGCCAACCTGGACAACCTCCTGGCCAGGCAAGCTGAGCCCTTGACCTTGAACGCCCAAGTTGATGCCGCCCGGGCCCGGTATGAGACAGCACAGGCGGCCGTGGCTGTGGCCGAAGCGAATCTGGAGGCGGTGCGGGCCGGGGCCACCGAAGAGCAGATTGCTCTGGCCCAGGCCCAGGTCACCCAGGCCGAGGCCGCCCTGAACGCCCTGCAGGTCCAATTGAAGAAGATGACCCTACCAGCGCCGTCGTCAGGGCTGGTGGTAGAGCGCATGGTGAACGTGGGTGAGATGGCGGCACCGGGTGCAGCCCTGACGACGCTGGCTGATCTGGATGAGGTTACCCTTACCATCTACATTGCCGAGGATGAGATCGGTCGGGTGAAAGTGGGGCAAGTCGTCGAAGTATCGGTGGATTCATTCCCCGGGGAGAAGTTCATAGGCAAGGTTACCTACGTGGCCAACCAGGCCGAGTTCACCCCAAAGAGCGTGCAGACCAAGAAGGAACGGGTGAACCTTGTCTTTGGGGTGAAAGTGAAGATCCCGAACCCGGAGCATAAGTTGAAACCAGGTATGCCGGCTGATGCAGTTATCAAATAAACAGGCGCAGTAAATCCTCCCGCAGGTTTGAGGAGTGACAACCCTCATGCCAAAAGCTTCGCTATAACCTGCGGGAGGATAGAAGACGACTTTCGAGGAGGAAGTAGATGAAGCGTGTTATCCTCTTGATCGTGGTTTTGCTCATAGTGGGGAGCGGTGTCGGTGGCTGGTGGTGGTACACCAATTCTCAGGTTGTGGCTGTAGCCAGCTTCGAGACTCTGAGCGCCTCGGGTATCATCGAGGCCAAGGAGATAACTATCACCACCGAGATGGGGGGACGGGTGTTGCAAATCCTGGTTGATGAAGGGGACGAGGTTGAAAGGGATGCTGTCCTGGTGCGCCTGGATGAAGATCTCCTTTGGGCCCAAATTGAACAGGCCAGAGCAGCCGTGGGGGTGGCTGAAGCCAACCTGGCCCAGGTGAAGGCAGGGGCACGTCCTGAGGAGATAGCCGTGGCCGAGGCTCTGCTGGCCCAGGCTGTAGCGGCGCGGGACGGTGCAGAACGTATCTGGCAGGCTACAGTGGCTATGCGGCAGAATCCCCAGGAGCTGAAAGCCCAGATTGACCAGGCCAGGGCACAACTGGAGATGGCCGAGCACCAGGTGGAGCTAGCCCGGGCGGAGATAGGCAGGCTAAGGGTTATGCGCGACCGGTATCAGGGACTGGGCGTTGAGGAGAGGACCCAGTATGAGATCTACGATCATCTCCTGCGGGCAGCCGAAGAGGGGTTGCTTGCCGCTCAGGAGACACGGGATGGAGCTGAGGAAGCGTTGGAGAACCTCCTGGAGATGCAAGAGAACCCCATCGCCTTGCAGACCCAGGTCAACGAAGCCAGAGCCGGATACGAGATAGCGGTGGCCGACGTAGAAGCAGCCCAGGCAGCCCTCGATGCCCTACGAGCCGGACCTACGCCGGAGGAGGTGGCGGTAGCTGAGGCTCAGGTTAGCGAAGCGGAAGCGGCCCTGGATATCCTCCAGGTTCAGCTCGATAAGCTGACCTTGCGCTCTCCGAGCGCGGGGCTGGTCAGCAGCCGTGAGGTTCATGTCGGTGAATCGGTCACCCCCGGTATGACCCTCCTGACCATAGCCAACCTGGACAAAGTTAAACTGACGGTCTACATCCCGGAGAGCCAGATCGGGTTGGTTAAGGTAGGGCAGAGAGCCGATGTGACGGTTGATTCCTACCCTGAGAGGACCTTCAGCGGGCAGGTGTCGTATATCTCACCGCACGCGGAGTTTACCCCGAAGAACGTTCAGACCAAGGAGGAGCGGGTGACCACCGTTTTCGCCGTCAAGGTGGAGCTGGCGAACCCTGACCACGCCCTGAAACCTGGCATGCCGGCGGATGCCGCCATCCTCCTGCCCTGACCCGCCATCCCCCACCCTTTTTCCCTTCCCTTTTCGGTAATCTCTTTTGGATGGTCTCCCGCTTGGGTGTTGTTGAACCGTTGCCGGGTTGCCTGAGGCTAAACCCCCAGGCTGAGCCAAGGATTAGAAATCCCTGGCTGAAACGGTGTCCTGAGCTTGTCCTGAGC
>JBHIDP010000059.1:0-13229 GCA_046760185.1 Anaerolineae bacterium | reverse complement strand
TGCTTCCACTATCTGACGTTTGCCTGCCTTCACCCTTACTCCCTCTTCTAGACCTCTAGATTACATTCTGCGAAAAGATTTGGCAAATCGGTGAAAGTGATGTATCATATGTAGGGGCCTGGGGCTTTTTCCACCTCGGGTGTGGAAAAGCCTGGGAGGAGTGGGGGGACACCCCCTACACCCCCGTTTTCCACTTCATGTGGAAAAATGCTCGAAAGGAGAGAATGATTTGGCTAACACCGCATCAGCCAAGAAGAGAATCAGATCATCTGAGAAGAGGCGGCAACGCAACCGAGTTTACCGTTCCAGGGTCGGGACATTCATCAAGAAGGTCAATGCCCTGATTGCTGAGGGGAAGCTGGCCGAAGCGGAGGAGATTGCCCAGCAGGCTGTCAGCGCTCTAGACAGAGCGGCCGTGAAGGGGATTATCCACAAGAATAACGCAGCACGTCGTAAGTCCCGTCTGATGAAGAGGTTGAATGAAGCCAGGGAACTGCAAACCGAGCTGGCGAGCAGGCAGTGACTCTACTGGAGGGGAGGGGCTAGCCCCCTCCCATAGCAGGGAACAAAAAGGGCGACCTTCACTGGTCGCCCGTTCTGCTTTCTACCTCGCAATGAGCAGTGGTTTCAACATTCTCAAGAAGGGGCGTCGAAACGGTAACCTGTGCCTCTCACGGTGCGTAGATACTCAGGGGCGCTGGGATTTTTCTCTATCTTCTCCCGTACCCAGCGCACATGCACATCCAATGTCCTGGTGTCACCCAGATAGTCGGTGTCCCAGACATCCTTCATCAGTATCTTGCGGCTCAATACCTGGCCGCGGTTACTCATAAAAACTTTCAGCAGTTTACACTGCTTGGGTGTCAATTTGTGGGTCACCTTGCCCCGGGTGACCTGTCTGGTTTTGGGATCCAGGCTCACCTCTCCAACTTGTAGGACCTTTGGCCCCAATTCCTGCAGGGTCTTCCGCACCCGGGAAAGGAGCTTTCGCCAGGTAAAGGGCTTAACCAGGTTTTCGGCCGCCTCGCTGACTGGTTTATCTTTGTTGCTGATGAAAGCGATGACGGGTGCCTCCACCTTTTGCGACAGCTTGCGGCAGATCTTGCGGCCGTTGAGCCGCGAGGAAGTGGTATCCACAATTATCAAATCTGGTAGATCGGTCTGTACGCGCTTGAAGGCAGTCTTGGCGTTACGAGCGATAGTAACAATGTACTTCTTCTTGGCCAACTTTTGACGTAGTCCATTGGCTGAGGATTCATTGTTGTCTATAATGAGGATCCTATCGGGCATTGGTTGCCTCCAGAGCTCGCCCGGACCTTCTACTACGAAGAGCTGTTAAGAGTATTATATCTTATCCTCAATTTTCTTGCAACATTGGCAAAAGTAACGGAGTTTATTGACCTTTGATTGCTGTCATTGTATAATCCTTACTGATCCCGCGGTGGTCCACCGGCATAGCTCAATGGGGGCCGGGAGAGTAGTTGGTCACGAATGGCTTAGACCTGGAGTCTTTACCACCTGTTCGTTGTGGAGAGGAGCCTGAAGAGTTAGATGAAGACATTGGTAGTCATGCCGACCTATAACGAGGCCGACAATCTACCTACCATAGCCGCGGAACTGTTCTCTCTGGGGATAGAGGGTTTAGAGCTCCTGGTAGTGGACGACGACTCCCCTGACGGTACTGGCCAGATAGCCGATGAGTTAGTGGAACGCTATCCTGAGCGGATGCACGTCCTTCACCGCTCTAACAAACTCGGCCTGGGAACGGCCTACATAACCGGCTTTCGCTATGCTCTAGCCCATGGGGCTGACTACATTATGGAGATGGATGCCGATTTCTCTCACTCCCCTACCTACGTGCCTCAATTCCTGGGAAAAATGAAGGATTACGATGTAGTAGTGGGCTCTCGCTATGTGCCGGGCGGAAGGTTGGATGAGCGGTGGAGTCCCTGGCGACACTTCCTTAGTTGGTGGGCCAACAGCGTCTACGTTCGCTTGATCCTGGGGCTGAAGGTACGGGATGCCACGGCTGGTTTCAAATGTTTCCGCCGTCATGTCCTGGAAGAGATTGACCTGGACAGCGTCCGCTCAAACGGCTACGTCTTCCAGGTGGAAATGGCTTACCTGTGCGAGAAGATGGGATACCGCATCCTGGAAATACCGATCTACTTCGAGGATCGGCGAATCGGTCGTTCCAAGATGACCATCCCTGTCAAGTTGGAGGCGGTCTGGCGGGTCTGGCACATAAAGTGGCGCCATCGCTTTCCTCAGAAAGGTACTCCCGTAGTTGATCGGACGATTGAGACGTTCTGATCTCGTCATTTCCCTTCTCTTTCTGCTTCTCCCTATACTCCTGTTCTGGTCTGTCATCTTCGGCGGTAAGGTCCTTCTCCCTCTGGACAACCTCTTCACCTTTGCTCCCTGGCAGGCCTTCTCGTCCAGTTTCGGCATCGCCGTCCCCCATAACCAGCTCCTCAGCGACCTGATCCTGGAAAACTACGCCTGGAAGCACTTTATCGTAGAGAACCTCAAGGCCAGGCAGATCCCCCTCTGGAACCCTTACCTCTTCGCTGGTGTCCCCTTCCTGGCCGCCGGACAACATTCGGCCCTGTACCCCTTGAGCCTTCTCTTCTACCTGCTGCCCATGGCCAAAGCCTATGGCTATTTCACAGTGCTGCAATTGACGCTGGCTGGCCTGTTCATGTATCTCTATGGACGGCTCATCGGCCTTGGTCGCCTGGGGGCGGTCATAGCTGGCCTTACCTACATGTTCAGCGGCTTCCTGGTGGTGAGCGTGGTGTTTCCTATGGTCATCGCTGCCGCAGCCTGGTTGCCGTTGTTGCTGGCCGTGGTGGAATTGGTCCTGAGGGAGAGCCAGCCGGAGGAAGGCCACCGGTCAGGAACCATCGTTTTGTACGTATCTCTGGGTGCAGTTGTTCTTGGCATTCAGTTCCTGGCCGGCCATGTTGAGATAGCCTATTACAACCTTCTAGTCCTTGCTTTCTATGCCCTCTGTCGCTTGGGCAACGACTGGCGGCGGGACAGGGATTGGCGTCAAGTGGGGAGGGTGATAGTGGCTTTGGGGGGCATGGTCATTGGGGGTATCGCTTTGGGCGCTGTGCAGTTGGTCCCCCTCTATGAACTGGTTCGCCTCAACTTCCGGCAGGGTTCAGCCGGTTATCAGGAGGTCATCGGCTGGGCCTATCCCCTGCGACAGATCGTTACCTTCTTCATCCCCGATTTCTTCGGCAACCCGGCTCATCATGGCTACTTCGATCTGTTGAACAGAGCCTGGCAGCCGTTGACCCACAACTACGCTGGTCAGCCTGTGGGTGACACCTGGTGGGGCATCAAGAACTATGTTGAAGCCGGCAGCTATGTGGGCCTTCTCCCCTTGCTGCTGGCCGTGGTGGCTGTTCTGGGCCGACGGACCAGATATGTATGGCTCTTCGCCAGCCTGGCTCTCTTTTCCCTGCTCTTCACCTTCGGTACCCCCTTCTACGCTATCCTGTACTACTTCCTCCCCGGCTACCGGCAACTGCACACCCCTTTCCGCTGGGTATACCCCTACACGCTGAGCATCAGCCTTCTGGCCGGGCTCGGGGCAGAGTGGCTGGCCAGATATGCCGGGCCGGTCACTTCCAAAGGCCGGGTCCTTGAAAGCAAGGGGCAGGGTCCGGTAGATGTCCGCAATCTGGCCTCCTTCCTTGGCTGGGGAGCCTTTCTTTTGGGCACTGGTGTTCTTTCGGTACTGATGGTGGTCTTCCTCTGGCCCGCTCCCTTTGTGACCCTGGCTGACACCTTCTTGAAGGGGTCTGAGATGGCGCAGAGGGCCTTCCCCAGTGGGCGAGCCTTTCTCTCCTACCAGTGGCCTAACTTCCTTATGTTCGGCCTCTTCCTGTTGGCCTCGGGTGCAGTGGTGCGCATCAGCCGTTGTCCCATCTACCTGCCCAGAGTCGGCTATGCTGTATGGAAACCCTTGGCCGTGGTCGTCCTGGCGTTGGACCTCTTCCTCTTTGCCTATGGCTTCAACCCGGCCGCAGATCCGCGCCTGCTGGAGTTCACCCCGCCCTCGGTGGAGTTCCTTCAGCGGGACAAAGAGCTCTACCGTATCACTACCTACAACGCCCTGGGGGAGAAGACCTTCAATGCCAACGTGGGCATGTTCTACGGCATCGCCGACCTTCGGGGGTACGACTCTATCATCCCCAAACAGTATGCCGAATTCATGAACCTCATTGAGGGACAGGGGGAGTTGATCTACAACCGCATTGCCCCCTTCTACTGGCATGGCTCCCTTGATTCACGACTTCTTGATTTGGCCAACGTCAAATATGTCCTGACTACCCAGGAGGTCCCCAATGACAACTACACCCTGGTCTACGACGAAGAAATCCGGATCTATCGCAACGACGATTATCTTCCTCGCGCCTTTGTGGTGCCTACAGCCAAAGTGATCAAAAATGACGATCTACGTTCAAGGGAACTGAGAAGTTTCGACCCATCAGCCTATGTTATCCTGGAGGAGGAACCCCGCTTGAGTCCCGAGTTGGAGTCGGAGTTTGCCAGAGCCGCCTCCAGACAGGGTTCCGGCTCCAGTTCTGTGGTCATCGCCGATTACAGGTCAAACGAGGTTGTGATCGAAGCCGACCTGTCTGAGCCTGGCTGGCTCGTTCTGGACGATAGCTACTTCCCCGGCTGGCAGGCTCACGTCCGGTCGGGGGAGGGACCTGAGTCGCCAGTGAAAATCTATAAGGCTGACCACAATTTCCGGGCGGTACCCCTGGGCGCCGGTAAGCATGTACTACGCTTCAAATACAGCCCTATGTCCTTCAAGATCGGCCTCTACGCAACCTTCATCGCTGGGGTAGCTGTGGTTATGGCCGTTGGTTATTGGTTGTGGGGCCGTCTCTATCGTGAGGAGGAGGATGACAGAGCTGTAAGGCGGGTGGCCAAAAATAGTTTGATACCGATGGCGACCTCCTTGGTCAATAAGGCCATTGACACCGTCTTTGCCATGCTTATGCTGCGCGTCCTGGGGCCAGAGGGGGCCGGCAAGTACGCCTTCGCCATCGTGGTGGTGGGCTACTTTGAGATATTCACCAATTTTGGTCTCAACACATTGCTGACCCGTGAGGTGGCCAAAGATCGGGGCCAGGCCAACCGCTACCTCTCAAACACGACTATCATGCGTTTGATCCTTTGCCTGGCAGTTGCACCCATCTTGGCTCTCTTCATTCTGACTTGGCCTCGCTTCTCCACCTTGCCCAATGATACGGTCATGGCCGTACTTCTTTTGGCCTTGGGCTTGATCCCCGGCGGTGTCTCGGCGGCCCTCAGTTCCGTGTTCACTGCCCACGAGAAGATGGAATATCCGGCTGCTATCACTACGGTGACAACGCTGGTGAAAGTGACCCTAGGGGCCATTGTCCTCCTCTCCGGTTTCGGCTTTGTCGGTCTGGCGGCTGTATCCTTTGTGGCCAACGTAGCTACAATGCTCATCCTGTTCTATCTGGTGGTGAAGAAGTTCTTCCTGCCCCGGCTGGAGGTTGACCTCGCTTTTGGTCGCAGCATGTTAGGGATATCCTATCCTTTGATGATCAACCATCTTTTGGCCACCATCTTCTTCCGAGTAGACGTTACTTTGCTTCAACCGATGAAGGGGGATGTGGTGGTAGGCTGGTACACCACCGCCTACAAATTCATAGATGGTCTGAATATCGTCCCTTCCACTTTCACTATTGCCATCTTTCCCCTGATGTCCCGCTATGCAGCTACGGCCAGGGATTCCCTGATGCGGGCCTACGTCGTGTCCATCAAGTTTCTGCTCATTGTAGCCATGCCTGTGGTCCTGTTTACGGTCTTCTACGCCGAGCCTATCATCCTTATCTTCGGCGGCTCACAGTACCTCCCCCAATCGGCTATTGCCCTGCAGCTCCTCATCTGGTTCCTGCCCTTCAGCTTCATCAACAGTGTAACCCAGTACGTCCTCATCGCCATAGATCAGCAGCGTTTCCTGACCAAGGCATTCCTCATTGGGGTGACCTTTAATGTAGTGGCTAACCTGATCTTCATCCCCATCTTCAGCTACCGCGCCGCAGCCGTGATTACCATCTTCTCTGAACTGGCTTTGTTCTTACCTTTCTACTACTGTATGCGCAAGCACCTGGCTTCAGTTCAGTGGTTTGCCCTCGCCTGGCGTCCTTTTGTGGCTGCACTTCTCATGGGTCTGATCATATGGTGGACTCGCAGTGCCAGTTTTCTTCTGGTCATCCCCTTAGCCCTGGCCGTCTATGCCACCGCCCTGGTAGCCCTGGGCACCTTTGATGAAGACGAGCGGGCCGTACTCCGTGAGCTGATACCTCGCATGACCCTGCCCCTGCCTCTGCGTCAAGTCACCAGCCGCTAATGCTGGTACTATTTTCCTATTGCTAAGAATCGCTTTATCCTTGTAATATGATATGGGTTCACTCGTTCTGTCGCTTAGTAGAGCTGCATACTGAACGTCTCGTTGGATTGTGTTGGAATTGGCAGGAATGGCTGAGTTATCTGGTTGGGCACAGAGGGGTATGGTCCATCGTCTCAGGAAGCTTATCGTCGTACGCTGGACGGTGGCCTTCGTCTTTCTGACCTTGGCATTGGGCACACGCCAGTGGTTCGCTCTCTCCTATCCTCTCACCTGGCTCGTAATCCTGGCCGCTTTGACAGTTCTCCCCAGCTTTCTCCATCTCTACTGGCTGAAGAGGGGTACCCATCTGAGGGAACTGGCCTATGCTCAGGTGGTTCTGGATGTGGGCATCCTCACTGCCGGCCTCTACATCACCGGCTTGGCCGAGTTCTCCTTTGACTGGATCTATGTTGTGATTATCAGCGCTTCAGCCTACCTGCTAGGGATGAACGCTGGTTTCATCACGGCCACGCTTAGCATCATTCTCTATGCCCTCCTCTTGACCACAGAGCACCTAGGATTCCTTCCCCCCTATCGGCAGCCTGGCCCTCTTGGTTCGGTGATGGACTTTCAGTCCTTCGTCTGGCGGTACCTTCCCCTGGCTCTCTCTGGTCGCGTCATCCTCTTCTACCTGGCCGGATTTTTGCCGGGCTACCTGCTAAAGATTGAGGAGGATCGGCGTCAGGAGCAGGACCGGGCTCTTCAAAAGCTCAGGGAGGAGGCAGAGGTACGGGCCGCTCTGCTGGAAATAGCCAGGGTGGTCAGCAGCGCAGCCACTCTGGACGAACTGCTGCGCACCATCACCATGATCACTGCCAACCTGTTGGGCGCTGACCGTTGTAGTGCCTACCTTTTGAACGAGACCAAAACGGCAATGGTCGCTGCTCAAGAATATGGAACGCTGCCCTCCTTGCGATCACCTTTTCATAACCTCGATTTCGAGTCGGGGACTCTCCCCTTTTGGGCCCAGGAGGTGTTGAAAGACAGGAAGCCGATCATCATCGAGGATGCGAGGGAGAGTTCTCTGGTTCCTTCGCACTATGTTGAGAACCTGGGGCTCAAGTCCCTGGCCGTGCTGCCCCTCCTGAGCAAGGGGGAAGTGATGGGGGCTATCCTGGTTGTCTACGCCCGAACATTCCATTCCTTTTCCTTCAAAGAGATGGCCATCGCCAGCAGCATCGCCAGCCAGGTAGCAGTGGCGGTGGAGAACTTGAAACTCCTTGATCAAGTGCGTAGCACCTTGAACAAGACCGCCCTTCTCTATCAACTGAGTGGCCAGTTGCATTCAACCCTACCTTTGGAGGAAAGGTTGAAATTGGCTGTGGCTGACATCGTTGATGTCTTCGAAGCCCAGGGGGCGATGATCCTTATTTTGGATGGGGAAGAAAGGGTTGAGTTAAAAGTGGGCACCGGCCTGGGTCTAAGGCGAGGCAGAAATGGCGCTTGGGATTTCGAACGGAACCTTCTGGCCCCCTTCAGGGCCGGTGACCCGATAGTGATTAACGACGTTGAAGCAAATCCGGACGCGGTTGATCCCTACTTTCTTCCCAAAGGCGTTCATGCCCTGGCCGCCCTACCGCTGCACACTCAGGATTCCATGGTGGGCCTCCTTTGCCTGTATTATTCTACTCCCCGTTCCTTTCCTCCGGAAGAGCTAGACACCTTGGCTACCTATGCCAACCAGGCAACCATCGCTGTTGAGAACTCTCGCCTTGTTCTGGAGCTGCAGCGTCTCCTGCTGGAGACCATTGGCGCTCTGGCCGACGCGGTTGAAGCCAAGGATGCTTACACTGCGGGCCACTCGGAGAATGTGACTGAGTATGCTCTGGCCATTGGGGATGAGCTGCAACTTCCCCCTGAGCGTTTGGAGCTATTGCGCTTTGGTGCCTTGCTTCATGACATTGGCAAGATCGGTATCAACGATGCCATTCTTGGCAAGCCAGGTAAACTGACCGAGGACGAATACGAGGTGATACGTGGCCATGCGTCCATCGGGGCTCGCATTGTAGAGCGGGTGGAGTTGCTTCGAGAGGTGGTGCCCATCATTTACCATCATCAGGAACACTATGACGGTCAAGGCTACCCGGAGGGTTTGGCTGGCGAGAAGATCCCTCTGGAAGCACGCATCATCGCCGTAGCAGACGGTTTTGAAGCCATGACCTCCGATCGCGCCTACCGAAAAGCTATGTCCCCCGATGAGGCTCTGGCCATTTTGTGGAACGGGGCTGACAAACAGTGGGATGGGCGCATCGTCGAGGCTATGACCAGGGTGCTCAACCGCGATTTCGGGATGAGACAGAGGCGCTTGGCGTAGCTCTTCTCTGACAGGACTGTTGGAGGACTGTTTGATGACGGACTGGGCAAAGAACCAGTCCGTCATTCTTTTTGGGGGAGGAAGCCTATCGTGGACAACCGCTGTGGGATGTGCTATAATCTGATCGTCGTTGAGGTTCGAGAGGTAGAGAGGAGGCAGGGTTTTGGCTCAAACTGTCTTTGTGGAGAGGATTGCGGACCATGTAGGGCAGGAGGTGACCATAAAGGGTTGGCTGTTCAACAAGACCGACAAAGGGCAGCTTCAGTTCCTGTTGGTGCGGGATGGTACGGGCCTCATCCAGGCTGTGGTCCTGAAGAAAGAGGTAAAGCCGGAGGTCTTTGAGGCGGCCAAAGCTCTCACCCAAGAGTCATCTCTTATCGTCACCGGCACCGTAAGGGCCGATCAACGGGCCCCAGGAGGGTATGAGCTGTCGGTCACAGACCTGGAAGTGATGCAGTTGGCGGGGGAGTATCCCATCACACCCAAGGAACACGGGGTTGACTTCTTGATGAGTCACCGCCATCTCTGGCTGCGCTCTTCCCGCCAACACGCTGCCCTTCGCGTACGGGCCACTGTGATCCGGGCCATACGCGACTGGCTGGACAGTCACGGCTTTATCAACCTGGATACCCCCATCCTGACTCCTGCTGCCTGTGAGGGTACCACCACCCTCTTCGATGTGGACTACTTTGGTGAGACAGCCTACTTGACCCAGAGCGGTCAGCTCTACAACGAAGCCAATATTATGGCCTTTGGCCGGGTCTACTGCTTTGGGCCTACCTTCCGCGCCGAAAAGTCCAAGACCCGCCGTCACCTGACCGAGTTCTGGATGGTGGAGCCGGAAATGGCCTACGTTGACCTTGAGGGTTGTATGCAGGTGGAGGAGGAGTTGGTCTCCTACGTGGTGCAGACGGCGCTCGCCGAACGGGCCCAGGAGTTGAAGGTGCTTGAGCGAGACACCCGCTTGTTGAAGAAGGTGGAACCTCCCTTCCCCCGTATCAGCTATGACCAGGCTGTTGAGCTCCTGAACCGGGAGGGTGTAGCCATCGAATGGGGGGAGGATTTTGGGGCTCCGCACGAGACCACCATCGCCCAACAGTTTGAGAAGCCGGTCTTCGTCCATCACTACCCCACGCAGTGCAAGGCCTTCTATATGGAGGAGGACCCCCAACGACCTGAGATCTGCCTCTCTGTTGACCTTTTGGCCAGTGAGGGATACGGCGAGATCATCGGCGGCGGAGAGCGTACGGCTCGCCTGGAGCTGCTGGAGCGGCGCATCAAGGAGCACAATCTCCCCCGAGAAGCCTACGAATGGTACCTGGACCTGCGGCGCTACGGCACGGTGCCTCATTCCGGTTTTGGCCTGGGGATTGAGCGCACTGTAGCCTGGATCTGTGGCCTGAAGCACATTCGCGAGACCATCCCTTTCCCACGGATGTTGGAGAGGATGTATCCATGATCCGAGAGTGCAGCCCTGAAGACAGCGAAACTATCCATCATATCATCAAAGGCATCTGAATGTATCCTAGAAACAGGTAAAGGAGTTGAACGATGGCAACACAATATATGCAGGACTTGTTAAAAGCCGTTGAGGATTTGCCAGAAGAGCGGGTCCTGGAAATCCTGGACTTCGCGAGGTTCTTGAAATGGCGTGAGTTGGCCCAGGAGAGGGAGACAACGGAATTCGAGGCGTGGGCAGAGAACCTTGCCCGGGAGAAAGGCTTTGCGCACCTCGTGGAGGAGGATGTTGCTCAAATCGTTCATGAACTGAGGAGCCAACGTTGATCATCGCTGTCTACGACTAGAGAAAACATGAGTGCAAAAGCCCAACTTCTGGCCCTGCTCCAACTTGAAGGTCTGGGCACCGAGTGGGTCCGTCAATTGATCCAGACCTTCGGCAGCCCCTCGGCCATTTTCGCCGCCGACGCGGAGTCCCTGATGGAAGCCGGCGTCGAGGAGAAGATCGCCCAAGCCATCGCCATGGCCGACGAGGAGGCCATCTGGTCACTGGAAATACAGCTCATGGACTACGAAGATCAAAGCGGCGTCCGCTTCGTCCCCATCGGTGCGCCAGAGTATCCACCCAATCTATTGGAGATAGAGGCCGCGCCTCTGTTTCTATGGTGCCAGGGGGAGATATTGCCCCAGGATCAACGAGCGGTGGCGGTTGTCGGGGCCCGCCGGGCTTCGATGCGAGGCACCAGCAACGCTCAGCGCATCGCCATGAGCCTGGCAGCCCAGGAAGTGACCGTCGTCAGCGGGTTGGCCTTAGGGGTTGATACCGCGGCTCACCAGGGGGCGCTGGATGCAGGAGGGCGTACCATCGCCGTTCTGGGCTCGGGGATCGAGATGATCGTCCCTGAGGAGAATCGGGGCCTGGCGACCCGCATCGCCCGACAAGGCGCTATCGTCTCTGAGCTGCTGCGGACCGATGCCTTCCCCAGTCGTCAGCACTTTTTCGACCGCAATCGGATCATCACCGGCCTCTCCAAGGTGGTCATCGTCGTCGAGGCGGAGGCAGATAGCGGGAGCGTGGACACCGGACTGAAGGCCCTGGAGCAAGGCCGTGAGCTGCTTGTTGTCGTCCCGGAACAGGGGCTGCCGCCAGGTAACGAGCAGTTGCTGGGCATGGGCGGGGTACCGGTGAGTAGCGTCAACGAGATTTTTGAGGCTTTAGGGGAACTGAGGGTACGCCGGGCTGCCGAGGAGCAGCTTCGGGACTTGCGGGGGCGGTGAGGGCTGTCCACGGATATTACACGGATTACACGGATGAGGCCTGTTCACCGCGCTTTTCCCATCCGTGTAATCCGTGTCTGGAATCCGTGGACAGCACCGCTCCCGTTTCACTAACGAGGGACTTCCATGACCGAGACCATCCTTCGCTTCCCCGACTACTTCCTGTGGGGCACGGCCACCAGTTCCCACCAGGTGGAGGGGGGCAACCACAACAACGACTGGTGGGCCTGGGAGCAAAGGCCGGGGCATATCCGTGACGGCAGTTCCTCTGATCCAGCCTGCGACTGGTGGAACCGGGCCGAGGAGGATTTCGACCGGGCAGCCGCGATGGGCCAGAACGCCCATCGCCTCTCCCTTGAGTGGAGTCGTATCGAGCCACGGGAGGGTCAGTGGAGCGAAGAGACTATTGGGCGCTACCGTCAGATGCTCACCGCCCTGCGGGAGAGAGGCATCGAGCCCATGGTCACCCTCCACCATTTCACCAACCCCTTGTGGCTGGTGGAGAAGGGGGGCTGGGAGAGGGAAGAAACTATCCCCCTCTTCGCCGGCTACGTGGAGAGGGTAGTGCAGGAGCTGGGCGACCTGGTCAGCCTGTGGTGTACCGTCAACGAGCCCACGGTGGTCCCCTTCATGGGCTACAGCCTGGGAGGCTTCCCTCCGGGGAAACGCTCCACTCGCCTGGCCTTTCGGGTGCTGGGCAACCTGCTCAAGGGCCACGCCGCTGCCTATGAAGTCATCCACCGCCTCCAGCCGGAGGCCCAGGTGGGGGTGGCCCACAACATCCGCCCGGTGGACCCTGCCCATCCCAGCTCGCCTCTAGACTGCTGGGCGGCCGCTGTCCGGGACCGCTTCGGCAACCGGCTGGTGGAGTGGGCCCTCACCACCGGGGAGCTGCGCACCTTCCCCCTGCTCCGCACCCAGCGAGTGCCGGAGTTGGCCGCTTCCTTCGACTACTGGGGGGTGAACTACTACAACCGAGACCGGGTGGCCTTCGACCTGTCTCGGCCCGGCCAGTTCTTCGGCCAGGCTGTCCCGGTGCAGCATGCGCAGCCGGTGCCCTGGTGGTGGGGGGAGATCTATCCCCAGGGCCTCTACCGGGTGCTCAAGGAGTTAGCCGCTTATGGCAAGCCCATCCTGGTCACCGAGAACGGCGCTCTGGACAACACCGACTCCTATCGTCCCCACTACCTCCTTACCCACCTGGCCGCCGTCCACCGCGCTATCGCTGAAGGGGTGCCGGTGAAGGGGTACTTCCACTGGTCGTTGGTGGATAACTTCGAGTGGGCCGAGGGGTACTCGGCTCGCTTCGGCCTGATCCATGTGGACTTCGACACTCAGAAACGGACTGTGAAGCGCAGCGGCGAGTTGTATGGGGAGATCTGTCAGGCCGGGGGGATCAACCAGGAGATGGTGGAGCGCTACGCGCCAGAGGCAAAAGGGGAGGTGTTTGCGGCGTGAAGGGCTTTGACAGACCAGAGCTCCTGTGCTATAGTGTTATCAGAGGGCCGTTAGCTCAGTCAGGTTAGAGCACCTGCCTTTTAAGCAGGGTGTCACTGGTTCGAATCCAGTACGGCCCACTTTGCCACCCTAGCTCAATCGGCAGCCCGTGAGGGCGGGGGTGGAGGGGGTGTCCCCCTCTCCTCCCCAAATCGCTGACCATCTCATAGCCAACGATCTGCCACCCTAACTCAATCGGCAGCCCGTGAGGGCGGGGGTGGAGGGGGTGTCCCC
>JBHIDP010000058.1:0-13498 GCA_046760185.1 Anaerolineae bacterium | reverse complement strand
TGTTCTCCAGTTGTCTGGAATTCAACAACATGTTCTGCAGCTACAAGGGCACCAGCCGCGTCAAGCCAGGCGCGGTCAGGCACATCTTCTCTCATCACGCTTTCGTGCTCCCGCGCGAGCCACTGGAGAACAACCTCTGGGGAGTGAACAACAGCTCTGGCTCGTTCTCCAGCCTCTACCGTAGCCGGCTGAGAAGAGGTAAAGAATACTGTCTGACGCCAGTGGAGAGGTTGGTCAAAGACGGCAAGGTTTTTCAAAAGGTGAAAATCCGAGGCGAGAGAATCGAAGGGCGATTGGCCGCTGACTTTGACCAATTGCAAGACGGGGACAAAAATGCACTTTTGCTCTGCCAGAACTCGGAGAGCCTCGACCTGCCTGACAAATCTGTGGATGCCGTCATCACCGATCCGCCGTATTTCGACAACGTGCAGTACTCGGAACTGGCTGACTTCTTCTACGTCTGGTTGCGGTTGGGGCTCAAGGACAGGTACACCGCATTTCAGCCAGAACTCAGCCCCAAGACGGATGAAATCGTCAAGAACCCAAAACGAGGCAAGGATTCGGAGTGCTTTCTCGAAGGGCTGACCAACGTGTTCAAGGAGTGCCATCGAGTTCTCAAGGATGATGGGACCTTGATCTTCACCTTTCATCACAAAGAGAGCGAGGCCTGGAGCATTGTCTTAAAGGCTGTTCTGGATGCTGGTTTTTACATTAGCGCTACCTACCCTGTCCACGCTGAAATGAAAATCTCTGTTCACATTCACAACCAGGAGGCCATCGAGTACGATGCCATAATCGTCTGTCACAAGCGAACCACGGAAGCCAGCGCTACGTGGGGTGAACTGGAAGACCAGATTCGCGCTAGAGCCGAGGAGACCCTGATGCAGTTGACCGAGGCCAACGGAGTTGTCTCCAAAGTAGATACTTCGGTCATTGTCCTGGGCAAGTGTCTGGAGTTCTACTCGAGGTGCTATCCGAATGTGACACGGGATGGCCGACTTGTCACAGTCAAAGAGGCCGTCGAGAGTATGCGACACATCGTTGATGAGCTTGCGGCCATGGAATTGCCAAGCAGGGTTTATGAAGACCGTGCTGAAGAGTTCGACCGCATCGTAGCGGACAAGATGATCGAGGTCCTCAACAGCCAGAAATGAGGCCATGACGGGGGCGGTGCTGGAGAGGGTGTTTCGGGGGGAGTTGTGAACACTGAAGTCTTGCTAATCCGGGTTCGTCCCCACGCCAGCGATTTGTTCGCCCTCGCGCCACCGGCGGTTGCCAGGAAGGAAGAGTTGTGGTAGAATTGAGCAAAAGAAAAGCAATAGACAGAGGATGATGAGTGACAAGAGGATGATCGAGGATTACACCCCGGACGAATTCGAGGCAGTTCTGAATGCCTTCGTCGAACGGGAGAGCGAGGATGTGCCGATGGATGATTTCTTCGCTGCCCTGGCCGAGATTGACCGCCGCCGCCGACAGGAGGTCATTCAGGTGCAAGGGCGGATTGTCCAGGGCCAACTGGTCTTCTCCCTGCCCCGCTTTGCTCCCTCTACTGTGACCGTCGAGGGCAACCAGATCATTCTGGATCAGACCCGTCGGATCGTCGTCACCCTGGAACCGGCCACCACCTGAGTGAAGTCCTCAGCAGAAGACGGGCGGCCAGGGAGGGGAGTTATGGTAGAATTGGGTTGAGCGGCGGCTGGCACAGAGAAGCGACTCGCAAGTCCCACGAATCAGCGAATGGCGAAGAGTGTCGTTCGCTGATTTGCTTGTTCGTCTCCCTCTCCCCAATCGTTGTCTATTGAATATTTCAACTGAGAAGGAGGTTTGAGAACGATGAGGACAAGTGACGCGGTATCTGCAACTTATCAAGAAGTGCTGGATGGTGTTCGTCGCCTCAGCCTGGAAGAACAACTGGCGTTGGTGGCCGACATCGCTACGGTGCTGCGCGAGGCTGTTCGCAGCGAGGACGAGATCGCTGAGACGGCCTACCTGGCGGAATCCCCCACCTTCCAGCGGCTTGTCGAGCAGGGACTGAAGCAGGTCCGTGAGGGCAAAGTCCGAAGAGTGGAGGCATTGCTCAGTGAGCTATGAGGTCTTCACCATCCCCGCCTTCGACAAAGCGGTCAAACGGCTGAGGAAGAAATACCGCCGTATCAAGGTTGACCTCGAACGAGTAGCGAGAACCCTGAGTGCCAATCCCTTCGCTGGCATGGCTATTCCAGGCTTCGGACAGCGGGTTTGGAAGATACGACTGGCCAGCACTGACATGCAGGTGGGGAAACGAGGTGGCTACCGCGTTATCTACGCTGTTGATAGGGAAAAGCAAGCTTGTTATCTGCTGTACATCTACGCCAAGCCAGAGAAGACAGACGTGTCAGCCCAGGAGCTAGAAGACCTCTTACTGGAATTGGAAGCCTTTCTCTACGGAGATGAGTAGGAGAACCGCCGTACTAACATCGGCAAGGATATCGAGAGCATGGAATACCTCGACGCTGTGCAGGCCAAGGTCGAGGCCATCCGCCGCTATCAGGAAGAGACGCAGCAGGAGATCGAGGCGATGACAGGGGTGGTGCTGGAGGGGGCGTTTTGAGGGAAGTTGTGAACACTGAAGCACTGAAACGGCTGAGGGCACTGAAGTCTTGCTTTGCCAGCAAAGCGAATTAAGGCGGGTGCGGGATTGTGCCTCTAGCTAAGGTAAGAATGCAAATGATCCTTGGAGAATTGCTGGAACACCTCAACCACACCCCCCTCATCCTCCCCCACCCACCCCATCTCCCGCTGCATTCTGCCTGGTTCCAAGCCGGCTGAGCGAGGCCGTGCTGGTGGATGACGAAGCAGAGAAAGTCTCGATGATCCAGATTCGCCCCCGCAAGAGCCATCACGGAGGTGGGGAGGCAGGAGGATAGACGTGTTCTAGCCCACCACTCCCTATCTCCAAGGCTACAGCATCCCCCTATTACCTCCCTGGGCAGGATGCCATACTTGACTCCCGCATGCCCCTTGGTGTATAATAAGACTGTGCGGAAAATCAGATAAAGCAGAAATGTCAACAGGAGACAACTCAATGGAAACTACAGTACAGGTGCGCCAGCGGGGCACGCTGACTTTGCCTGTTGAGCTGCGCAACCGCTACAACATCAAGCCGGGCGATACCTTTCGCCTGGTAGACCTGGATGGCATCTTCGTGCTGACGCCTATGGTGCCCATGGTGCCCGAACTGGCACGGGAGATCGAACGGGCACGCATCGAGGCGGGGCTGAGCGTGGAGGAGATGCTCAAAGGACTGCGCGAGCAACGCGAGCGATACGTGGCGGAGAAGTACGGTGGTCAGGGCACGTAGGCCAACCGTCTTCCTGGATGCCGACGTCATCTTCGCTGGAGCAGCCGCGCCCTCTGAACACAGTGCCAGTCACGTCGTGCTGCACATGGGCGAAATCACGTTGATCGAATGTGTCACCTCGCAACAGGCCGTGACCGAGGTCGAGCGCAATCTGGCCGACAAGCTACCCTCAAAGCTGCCCGAGTTCCGGCTGGTGGTCAGCCGCTGCCTGCGCGTGGTGCCCGACCCAGAGCCAGCCGATCTGCTTCCATATGCCGGCCAGGCTAACCCCAAGGACCTGCCCCTTCTGGTCGCGGCGTTGCGGGAGAAGTGTGCCTATCTCTTAACCTTCAACGTGCGCCACTACTCTCCGCCTGCTGGCACCATCACCGTGCAGCAGCCGGGCCAGTTCCTGCTCACAGTTCGCAGTCTGCTGAGTCAGTTGAGCGCAGAGGAAACGTGAAAGGAGACCTCATCAATCAGTTGGGCATCCCCATCCTGGCGCAAAGGCTGAGCCTGCCTCACCCGGCTCTGACGGGACTGTTGTTCGCGGCCCTGACCGGGTTGGGTCTCTGGCTGGCGGCGGCGAGCCTGCCGCTCGTGGATCGTTACCTCCCCGGCGGCCCCGTCACCACCCAGGCACTACTGGAAGTGAGCTGGCTGGCGCTGATGGTGTGGGGCTTCATGGGCCAACGGCGGGTCTACAGGAAGCGGTACGGCGAGCGGGCCTACCGGCAGGCCGCTATCCGCTACTTCTTCCCGGCCTTCGTGCTGATGGTGGTGGGGCTCAGTCGCCCCGGCTTCGTGAAAGGCCCCCGCCTGTGGCCCGCCTGGGCTGGCTGGATTGCCGGCGGGCTGCTGCTGACACAAGGCACGCTGCTGAGCTGGCGCGCCATGCTCGCCTTCGGACTGGACCGCGCCACGTTGATCTACAGCTACTTCCCCGAAGAGGACGTGCTGGTCGAAAGCAAGCTCTACGCCTTCCTGCGCCACCCACTGTACGCCATGTGGCTGCACCTGGCCCTGGGATTGGCGCTGGTCAATGGCAGCCTGGTCGCGCTGGGCTGCGCCGCCGTCTTCTTGAGCAAAGTGCTGATCTGGACCTGGTGGGAGGAGCGAGAACTGGTAGAGCGATTCGGCGTGGACTACGAGGACTATCGGCGACGCACGCCCGCCTTCTTCCCCCGTCTGCGGGCAGTGCCAGCCTTCTGGTGGACACTGATCCGAGGCCAACTTCCTGGAGATGACTGACCAGAGTGTAGCAGTTGACAGATCCTCGTTCCTGGGGTATACTATGTTCACCGAATCGTGAACACAAGTATTTTGGTGAACACCCATGAGAGAACAAGACGTCGTTGATCTTCTCCAGCAAAACTTTAGTTCGTTGTTTCCATCTCTCACGCTTCTGGACTGGCAGACGGGCCCGCCTGCTGATTTGCAACTGCGGGTAGCGGTCGGGCAAAGCCGGGCCGAGAAACGCCTGCTGTGCGAGGTGAAGGCCCGGGGGGAACCACGCATCCTGCGCGAGGCCGGCTATCAGCTCCAGCAGTACCTCACCGCGGGCGCAAGGGGCTATCCAGTGGTGGTTACCCCATATGTGTCGGACAGGGGGCGGCAGGTTTGCAAAGAGATTGGCATCAGCTTTCTGGACCTGTCAGGCAACGCCCTTCTGGACCTGGGCGACTTCTATTTCGAGGTCGAGGGTAAGCCCAACAGCTACAAGGCCTCCCGCTCACTCAAGAGCCTCTTCCAGGGTCGCTCCGAGCGAGTACTACGTGCTCTGCTGACCGATCCCAAGCGGAGGTGGACGTTGCGCGAGTTGGCAGCCGAGGTTGGCATCAGCCTGGGATACGCCAGCGAGATCGCCCACCGCCTGGACGAGCAGGAATGGGTTGAGCGTAGTCGCACCGGTGGATTGCGCCTGGTCGCCCCGACCGACCTGCTGGACCGCTGGCGGGAGGAATATACCTACCGACGTAGCCCCATCACCGAGTTGTACGGTCTGGGCGAGGTGGCAGACCTGGAACGGGCCGTAGCCGATTACTGCCGGGAACAGGGAACCAACTACGCCTTCACCCTCTTCTCCGGGGCCAACCTCGTCGCTCCTTTCACCCGCTATCTTCAGATCGCCTTCTATTTCAGCGGCCACCCGGCAACCCTGCAGGAGAGGTTGGGTTTCAAGCCAGTCTCGTCGGGAGCTAACGTGCTTGTCCTCAGACCCTACGATGTTGGGGTGTTTCACGGGGCACAGCAGGTGCGCGACAGGCGGGTGGTTGGCAACATCCAGCTTTACCTGGACCTCTACGGCTACAAAGGGCGTGGCCGAGAGCAGGCCGAGTTCTTGCGCGAACAGGTCATCGGCTTTTAGCGATAGGAGAACCTATGCCTACGAAAAGCGACTATCCCGCTGGTCCCGTGGAAGCCTGTCGAGCAGTGATGGCCGAGTTGTGGGCAGCGTTGGCAACCTACGATGAATACATGGTGCTGATTGGCGGTTGGGCACCCTATTTCTTGCTCGAACGTCACAGCCGCACCGATCCGGGCCACATTGGGTCACTGGATGTTGACCTGGCCTTGGATGCCGGTCGCATTCCCGAGGTGGCCTACCAGACGATTCTGGACATCCTGGAGAAGCGAGGCTACCGGCAGCGCCGTGACCGTCTGGGTCGTCCGATTCCCTTTAGCTACCTGCGCAGTGTGGAGACGGCTGAGGGTGCGACGGTTGATGTTCAAGTGGACTTCCTGGCCCCCGAGTATGGTGGGACGGGGAAAAGTCGCCGGCACCAGGTTGTGCAAGACCTTCTGGCGCGAAAGGTGAGAGGAGCCAATCTGGTCTTCGATCACTTCGAGGTAGAGACCCTGGAAGCCCGTCTCCCCAATCGAGCCGTGGTTGACGTGACCCTGAAGGTCGCCGACGCGGCTGCCTGTCTGGTGATGAAGGGTATCGCTCTGGCACAGCGGCTTCAGGAGAAGGACGCCTACGACTTGTATCTGCTGGCCAAACATTACAGAGACGGCCCGACCAGCCTGGCCGAGGAGGTGGCTGCCCTGGGCCGGAATCGCCTGGTGCGGGAAGCCCTGGCGGGGATCCGAAAGCGTTTCGGTCGTGTAGACGGCGCAGGTCCAACTGCCGTGGCTGACTTCATGGAAATCACCGACCCGGACGAGCGGGAACTTGTCATGCGAGATGCTTTCGAGGTAATGAACACCCTGCTGGAGAAACTGGGCTGAAAGAGAACATCTCCTTGGAAACAAAAACGAGGCAGAGCACCAGATGGCGGTCTGCCTCGTAGGATTTCTCCGCTTCCCCTCTTCACCAACTGACCGGTATCTTCTTCTTCCTCCCCCGTCTGTCCCAGTACTCGATGTACTTTTTCTCTTGTCCGAATTCGTACAATCGTCGCGTTATCTCCACGTCCTGCTGGCAGTACTCTGTCAGCTCCTTCATCTTCCCCTGCCGCCACCAGCGGACGGCCTGCAAGCCGTCGGCCGATTTGCTGACCCCTAATGTAGCGTTGGCCAAGGTGTCCAGGCCCAGGCGAAACCCCAGCACACGGTGGACGTCGGCCAGCATGTCTACTGTGGGGAGGGTCTTCAACGGGTAGTCGGTGTAGGCCTTCAAAACCACGTAGTCGAAGCTCCTCAGGTTGAATCCGACTACCAGGTCGGCCCCCTTTAGCTCCTCGATGAGGTCGGCTACGTTATCCTCAGTGTAGTGCCGGTACTCCCCCAGGGCGGTGTTGTAGGTCACTGCCACCGATAACCCCAGCTTCTTGATGTTGTGCCGTCCGCCAACCTCCTGAAAGGAGCGCTGGGTTTCTAGATCAAGGAAGACGGTGTTTCTTTCCTGACTCATCTCTCCCCCTTCGATGATACTGTAGCGTGGTCGGCCCGGTCGGTGTCAAGGAGCGACGAACCGATCTGGATGGGGCCATCACTCACCGACCCCGGTCCGTCACTCCTCAGCCAATAGCTCCTCCACCACTTGGCGCATCTCCTCCACACGGCTCACAGCCTTCAGGTTGATCTCATCAATGTCGGTGTCGAACATGGTGTGGAAGAGACGCTGCTTCTCGTAGATGACCTCCAGCACCCGTTCCTCGATGGAGTCTGACACCACCAGGTTGATGACGTTGACGGCCTTCTTCTGACCGATGCGATGGGCTCGGCCGACGCGCTGCTCCAGCTTGGCCGGGTTCCAGGGCAGGTCCACGTTGACCACGAAATCAGCCGCCTGCAGGTTCAGACCAAGGCCACCGGCGTCGGTTGATATGAAGACCCGACAGTCTGCATCCTGATTGAAGCGCTCGATGACCTGCTCCCGCTGTCTAAGGCTCAAACCGCCGTGCAGGCGCACGGTCTGGAGCGGTAAGGGACACAGAGCTTCTTCGACCAGCCTGGTCATCCTCTCCCATTGGCTGAAGACCAGCACCTTGTGCCCATCGCCCACAGCTACATCCTCAATGATCTGCGGCAACTCCGTTAGTTTGCTGGAGGCCCGAAGGCTGTCAGATACCAACTGGGCAGCGTCGCAGATCTCCCGCATCTCGGTGATCAATTGCAGAAGGCGGCCCATCATCTGCGGCGTCCACTCCTCCTTCGGAACGGCGAACAGACTGCGTAGCTCCGCCTCGCGAGGTAGGTAAAGTCGCGTCTGGGCCGGGTCAAGCTCTACATAATAGTAGTTGTCCATGCGCTCCGGCAGCTCGTGCAACACTTCATCCTTGCGGCGGCGCAGGAAGATGGGGGCGATCTTGCGCTTGACCCTGTCCAATCCACGGTAGCCAACGACGGCACCCCATTCGTCACGCACCACGTGCTCGGCCATGAACTGCCAGGCCGGGCCCAGCAGCCGTCGGTCCAGAAACTGCACGATGGAATAAAGTTCATCCAGCCTGTTCTCCAGGGGGGTGCCGGTCAGGACATAGGCGTACTCAGCGGTCAGGTTCTTGATCAGTTGTGTGGTTTTGGCTCGCCAATTTTTGATGCGCTGGGCCTCATCCAAGATGATGAGGTCCGGTGCCAGAGCCTGGATCAGGTCAAAGTCACGCAGCACCAGCTCGTAGTTGAGGATTTTGAAGAAGGTATCCTCCCCGTACTGCTTCTCTCGTCTGGCCTTCGGCCCCATGATGACGGTTACCGTCTCATCGGAAAAGCGCCTGATCTCCTTGGCCCATTGCAATTTGAGCGAGGCGGGGCAGATGATCAGCACTTTCCGGAGCTTACCCTGTCCCTTGAGGAAGATACAGGCAGCCAGGGCCTGAATGGTTTTGCCCAGGCCCATGTCGTCGCCGAGAAGGGCCCGCTGGGTGAAGGCCAGGAAGAGGGTGCCCAACATCTGGTAGGGGTAAAGGGGATACTTTAACAAGTCTATCTCCAGTTCCCCCGCCTTTACCCGCTCCATCAAGCCGGCCAGTTCTTCCTCCCGTGAGGCTTTGCCCTGTACCCCCTCGGCGAAGGCCCAGACCTCCTCTCCAATCTGGACCTCTCCCCCCCTCTCAGCCACCTCGCTTTCGAACTTGTGCAAAACCGCCACCAGAGTGCGGGGGTCGGATTGACCCTTCTTCAGTTGACCCCGTCTGGTGAAGTACTTTCCCACGGCCTGCCTGATCGGTTTCCCCAAGGTGGGATCGAAGGCCGCTTTGATCACATATTCATCCTGGTAGGTCAGATTGAGGGTTACCCTACGGGTTCTCTCTTGGGCGATACGCTCCCGTTGCTCTTTGAACTGTCGAGGGTGCTCCCGTTCCAGATGGATCAGCACTGCTTCGATATGCTTGCAGGTGCCCAGACCGTTGGACTCGTAGTCCGGACAGCTACAGCGATTCTCCAGCTCAAAGGGGTTACGGATCTCCACATCGTAGGTGTATCCGCTACCGCTCTTGACCCTGTACAGGGAGAGGATTTCCTGGGGTTGGGTACTGGTGATGCGGTAGCGAGGCAATTCCCTACGCGCTCGCTCTCTTCTGATTTCGATCTGACGTTGCATGGACACCCGGGTCATTCAGAGTTCCTTCAGCAATTTCTTGGCGTCTTTGTCATTGGGGTTGACCTCGATAGCCCGCCAGAAGTGGGCCGCGGCCTTCTCCCGCTCCTCCCACCTTTTGTAGATCAGGCCCAGATTGTAGTTGACGTTCGGAGCCATAGGGTTCAGTTCGATCGCTCGTTCGTAGGCGGCAATGGCCCTGAGGGTGCTCTCAGGTGTGGCCTCGGACAGATTGCCCAGGTAGGCGGCTGCCAGATTGGTCCAGATCATGGGATTGTCCGGTTCAACATGACACGCTGCCTCCAGGATCGGCACCGCCTCAGTGTATCGGCCCTGCATGACGTATGCTCCACCCAGGTTGATGGCCACGGCCACGTTATGCGGGTCAAGGGCGTAGGCCTCCTCCAGGCGGATGATGGCCTCCTGAGGCAATTGTTCCGCCAGGAGCCGTGCGCCCTGGTTCAGCAGACGGTTGACTCGTTCTTTAGTGGTAGGGTCACTCGTCCCTTTTGACCCTCGGGCCGTATTATCTGATCCTGTCTTGGTCATCACCTGACCTCCTAATTTAGATCAAGGATATCAACATCAAAATCCTCGTCATTGAAGTCGTAGAGGGGCATGTGATCCAGGTTTCCGATCAAGGCCATTTCCGCCAGGGCCTCTTCCGCTGCTTCGCAGATGACCTCGTCGTCGCTGGAGCAACATTCTTCCAGCACTCGACGGGCCTCAGGGCCTCCAATTTGGGCTATGGCCCAGATAGCCACCTGTTGCACCTCGCGGTCAGGGTCGTCAATGAGCCTGGTGAGGGTCGGCACTGCTCTGGCATAGGCTAACTCGCCACAGGCCCGAGCTGCTTCGTAACGCATGGCCGGGTTCGAATTGTCTAATTCACTGAGTACAGTCTTGTTCCAATAGGGGTCGGCACTGCGTCCCATGGCGAAGACAGCGCTAACCCGCATTAGCTCCTCCTCGTGGTGATAGGCGTCCTCGATAACACCGCGCACGACCTTCTCTCCCGAATAAGCGATGGACTCTACAGCCCGACGTCGCACACTCAGTCCTTCGCCAGGATCGTGGATTCTGTCCAGGAGTGGTCGGGTTACCTGCTTAATGTTGAGACGGTCAGTCTTGCCAAGCTCGACTAAAAGCACAAAACGACCCAGGGAGGCGGCAGCCGCCTCTCTGACCAGGGCCGATGCATCTGTCTCCAATAACTGGATCAGTACGTGGGCCAGGGCTATATCCTCATCTTCCCATAGGCCCTCAATGGCTTGGGCCCGCACTTCAGCATCCTCGTCATGCAGACAGAAACGGAAGAGGGCATTAAAATCAACCTCGAAGCTGAGTTCAGCTATCTCAACCAGGGAATGGATGATATGGCGTCTTCGCTGTAGGGCGATGGTTGGCCACTCCTTTTCGAAGAGCTGAAGTTCGCTGTGGCTTGGTCCGGACAGGTTGTAGAAAATTGATACAGGGATGGTTTCTTCTTCGCTTTGACCTATTCGCTTCAAGGTCTTCTGAAAGACGGAATCTACCTCGGTCACACTACAAGGCTCTTTCTAACTACGCTGCGCACTCGACCGACGCTCGCTGGCGCCGCGCTGGTTGACCCAGGACTTATTCGCGCTAAGCAATATTTTAGCATAGTGACCCTCTTTAGCCAATTCCAGCCGCGAAGGGGCCTCAGCCCGAAGGCCCGCGCCGAAGCTCTGTTGGCAGCTTTAGGAACCGAACGCTCTTGCACCATAGATCCTTCTGTAGGCGGCATAGTGCTCGTAGATCCTCTTTACGTACCTCTTGGTTTCACTCAACCCGATATTCTCAACGAAGAGGTCGTCATCAGGGTCAGCCCACCGGGCGGCGTTGCCGGGGCCGCTGTTGTAACCCGCCAGAGCCTGAAAGAGGTTGTGGTCGGTGTCCTCTAGCAACTGACTAAGATACCACGCACCAAAGCGGACACTGAGATAGGGTTTGTAAAGGTCTTCGGGGCGAAAGTCGGCCAGCCCCAACCGCTGGGCGATCCATTCCCCTGTTGAGGGGATAACCTGGGCCAGTCCCCGAGCACTGGCCGTGGAGGAGGCTCTCTCGTTGAAATGGCTCTCTTGCCAGAGAAGGGAAAAAAAGAGGAGAGGATCCAGGCCCGTTTCTCCCCCTTCGTACGTTACCAGGTCCTCAAAGTAGGTTGGATAGATCAGCTTCTGTAAGTTGAGAGGGGTCTCCGCCAGCGATGTGGCAGGGGAAATCTTGTACAGTCGAAAGGCTGTAGTCAGCGACAGATAATATAGTTGGTTGTCCCGGAAGTAGAGAGCCAGTTGATAGAGGGTCAGGGGATCGTCCCTGAACTGGTATCTGACCCTCTCGAACTCCTTTTGAGCTTCTGAGCGAAGCCCCAGAGCCAACAGTTCCTCGCCGCGCTGAAAGGGGGCAAGGTCCTTTATGGCCGGGTTCAGGTGAGCCAGCTCGGACCCGGGCAACGGACCTGGCGCCCAGCCCCTGAGCCACTCTTCCAATTCCTGTTGTTGATCTATAGTGGCTGTGGCTGGGTCGCTGTCCTCTCCTTCCGACAACCGACCGTTCAGGTCCTGAGCCCTCAGGCCATAGTACCCCTCGGGCTCTTGAGCCGCAGCCTGGACAAAATGCTCCTCTGCTTCCGTCGCCTGGCCGCTGGCCGTGGCCGCCTTGCCTAACCAGAAAAGAGCCTGGGTGGTCAATTTCGATTCCGGATATTCTTCCCGTAGTTTCTCCCACAGACGGCTGGCGGCCGTGTAGTCTCCCGTTCGGAAGTGGTTCAGGCCGGCGGCAAAGAGGGCATCCTCAGCATGGTCGCTCTGGGGATAGAGGGCCTGAAGCTCTTCCTGTTGTACGGCCGCCTGGCTGAACCGGGACAGGTCCTCAAGCAGTTCGGCCGCCTGCCAGAGGGCATCGTCGGCCAGTTCATGATGCGGATAGAGGGAGGCCAGGCCCCTGTATGTGGCCAGGGCTGCCGGGTAGTCTCCCAGTCTGGCCAGGTTTGCTCCCTTTTCCAGCCAGGCCTCGGCCCAGTGATCGTCCTCGGGATGGGTGTCAATCAGCACATCCAGTTCTCTGACGGCCAGAGCGTAGCTTCCCGCTCCCTGGTAGGACAGGGCGGCGTAGTAGTGTGCCTCCCCTGTGTCCTCAACCTCCTCAATATAGCGGTAGAAGGAGTTGACTGCGGCTCCGTAGTCCCAATGATGGTAGTAGACCAATCCTTGCTGGAAGAGGTCAATTTCATCGGGGGCGATAGCCTGTAACTGGGCCAGGGCTAGAGGCGCTTCTTCAGCCTCGGGGTACTTCTCCACAACCTTCCTGAAGCTGGCTTTGGCCTGGGCCAACTGGCTGGCTTCCAGGTAGGCCATACCAACCTGGTAGCGCAGCGCCGCTAGGTCGGCTGCCCCTTTTGCTTCGGCCAGGGCCCGGTTGTACCAGTAGATGGCCTGGTCATACTGGGCATCAGCGAAGTAGGTCTCGGCTATCTTCCGCATCGTTGTCAAACGCATGTCGGGGGAAATGCTCTGGTCCTCCAGCACGAGACGATATGCTTCTATGGCGGCCACGTAATTCTCTGTTTGAAGGTAGATGTCTCCTAACAGGACCTCTACGTAGGGGGCGATCGTCTCATTTTCAGCCAGATACGCTTTGTAGAAGTGGATAGCGTTTCGCCAATCTTCCAACTCCTGGTAAGCCGTGGCCGTGAGGAAAAGGGCATGGGGGTAACGTTCATCCTCTGGGTATGTAGCAGTGAACTGACGGAACGTCTCCAGGGCACTCTGCAAGTCCCCGTTCAGAAGATAACTCTGACCGAGGTGGAACAGAGCCTGGCTGTGCCAGGTCCGGTCCTCATCAGCTAACACTGCCTGGAAGATGACGATGGCCTGGGGATAGCGGCCGTTGAAGAGTTCGGTTCGTCCCCGGTGTATGGCCTCTATAGGTGGGACGGTAGGGGTTGGGCTAGGTGTGGGTGGAGGGGTGGCGGTAGGCGGCAGGGTGGCTGTGGGCCGGGGTGTCGTCAGCGATGGTGGTTCAGTTGAGGGCACAGAGGTTGCCGCAGGCCGATGACTAACTGCCTGTTCGCAGGCGGTCAAAACGCTGCCGCTGATGACCAACAGGACCAGCAGGCCGGTACCTGTCCAGATTTTTGCTTTTGTAGAAGCCATATTCTGACCTTCCCTGTC
>JBHIDP010000057.1:0-13983 GCA_046760185.1 Anaerolineae bacterium | reverse complement strand
CAGGAGGGCGGACAGACTGGCCAACGAAGCCATTGACGCCGCTCTGTTTGGTAAAATCTTGTCACACCAGATTTGAGAGAGGAGGTTAGAGGTTATGAAAGAGAGGACAATGTCACTGCGGCTTGAGGAAGACCTCTACCGTAGGGCGAAGGACAAGGCGATGAGCCAAGGTAAGAAGATCAGCACTGTCCTTCGCCAACTGCTGGCTGAATGGGCTAGCGATTGGGTGGAGGGGAATACAGTTCTCTACACTGTGGAACCGGGGGACACTCTGTGGTCCATTGCAGAGGCCTTCTACGGGCGCCCTGAGAAGCACACGGTCATCGCCAAGGCCAACAAACTAAAAGAGTCGGCGCTCATCCACCCCGGGGACAGGCTGCGCATTCCGCTGGTGGGTGCTAGAGTGCCCAGGGTCACCCGGGCGGTAGGAGTGCCTGAACCGCCGGAAGAGGGTTACCAGCTCTACACAGTGCAACCAGGCGACACTCTGAGCAGCATCGCCAAAACCTTCTTGGGTGATCCAAGGAAGTATACCATTATTGCTGAGCAAAACGGCATTGTCAACCCGAGCCTCATTCGACCCGGTCAGGTTCTGCGCATCTACGGTGTGGAAGCGGAACCACCACCCGCTGAGGAGGAAATACCCTCAGTCCCACCCTCGGAACCAACGCCAACCCCTGAACCTGTCTTGACTATCAGTTGGGTACCTTCCCCCAACTACAATATGCGGCCCTCAAGGCGTATGGACATGATCGTGGTTCACAGCACCGCCTCAAGCAAGCTGACCGGGGTGATAAGCTGGTTCCAGAATCCAACAGCCTATGTCAGCGCTCACTACACCGTTGATAAGGATGGAAGCGTGGTGCAGATGGTGAAGGATGAATTTCGTGCCTGGCACGCGGGAGAGAGTCAGTGGCAGGGGGAGTACGATTGCAACGACTTTTCGCTTGGCATCGAGTTGGTGAACCTTAACGACGGAGTGGATCCGTACCCACCGGCCCAGTATGCCAGCCTGGTAGAACTGTGCCGTCAACTGAGGCACAAGCATGACATTCCCGTGGACCGCATTGTCGGTCACGTTGACATTGCTGTTCCAACAGGGCGGAAGAGCGATCCCCGTGGTCTGGACCTGGCCAGGCTGCGGGAAGACTGTAGTTTGGCATAGGTTATCTCTAAAGCTGATCACTCAGCCAGCTCAGGATAGCCGGTGCCACATCGGCCAGAGAGTTCAGACCCGAGGATACCTCTCCGTGTCCCTTGCCAACGAACAGGGCTGGCACTGGATTACGGGTGTGTTTGCGGGTGGTCCAGTCCTCCAGGTTACCGTGGTCACTGACTACTGCCAGCAGGCACTCCGCCTCATCAAAGTGGGCCAGGATGCCGCCGATCAGTCCGTCCAACTGATGCAGCACGCCCAGAACGAAATCACGTTGGGGCCGATGGCCGCCGATGTCGGTCAGAAAGTACTCGAAGGCAGTAAGGTGAAATTGACATGAGAGCCGATAGAGGTTCTTACCGGCCTGGTGAGGGGAGATGAGGGGTGGATGGCCAAAGCCTCGCTGCTGCCAGCGTCTGTTGGTCAGAAAGGCCGAGACCGCCTGCCCCTCTTGCAGGTCCAGCGGCCCTCGCAGGGAAAGACCGGCTGCCTGCACGGCGTGGATAATGGCCGAACGACGTCCCTTTCCTCTGGCTAGACGGTCGAGGTAGATGTCAGGAAAGGCGTTGGCGAAGGTGACCCGCCCACCTATCCTGACTACAGCTTTGAAAAGGTTTCCCTCAGCAATCAGTTGACGCAAGGAGGCATCGGGGTACGGTCCCAGGTGCCGACCGATCAACTGGGCGGCGTTGATCCCGGTCAAGAGCGTTGTCTGGCCGGTGCCGCTCTGCGGGAGACCCTCCATCCCCAGCGTGGCGTCCACAGGGACCAGGGTAGCACCGGAGGCCCGGATGGTGCTATTGCCTGAGAACGGGAGTTGGCCCTCTAATAGGCCCTGTAGGTTGGGCAGGGAAGCATGACAGAAGGGGTTGGTGGCCTCATCACAGGGGCCAATTCCCACCCCGTCCAGAAAGAGGATCAGGACGTGTCTGTGCTCTCTCATACCTTGGGCGCAATCGAGCAGAGTTTTACAGAATGACCTACGCCAGCGGAAGAAGCCCAAGGGAGGCTGTGCCTCCCCGGCCGTCATTGAAGTACATGGCCCGCTCGACGGCCAGCGGTTGATCAGAAGTTACCTGGGTAGCCACTTTTGAATTGGGTACGATTCTATTGACATTGACGGTGTGGCGGGAGGTAGGTTTCAGGGTGTACTCCCTGGAGACGGTGGAACCGTCCTCCTTCATGAAGGTCACTGTCACCTGGGCCTCGACACTGTTGGGGTTCATAGTCAACACGAAGAGGTGTCCAGCGGCTGTTGAACCCTCAGGCAGATACCAGGTGCGAGCCAGGGTTGTGGCTCCGATGGAGCAGTGCCCTCCCCGTCCACCCGCGAAGTAAGACGCCCTCTCCGCTACAAGGGGTTGATCCGCTTTCACCAGAGTGGCGAAGGCGATGCCGGGGACAATCCTGTTTAGACGCCAGGTGAAGCGGGTGGTGGGGCCGACCTGATAATCACGCCTCACCGTCGTCCCGTCCCCCTTCATGAAGGTGACCGTCACGTTGGCTGGAACCTGGTTAGGGTTATGGAGAAGCAGCCAGGTGGTGTACCCTGGTCCGGTATACCCCTCAGGGAGATACCAGAGCTTGGAAAGGGCAGCGGCACCGATGGTCCCGTGACCGCCACCCTGACCAAAGTAGACCGCTCGCTCGGCTATGATCGGCCGATCGGCCACGACCTGGGTACCGAAGGGTCTATTGGGAACCAAGGGGTTGACCTGAATGGGGCGGAAGGAGGTCGGTTGTAGCCTGTATTCTTTGGTCACTGTCTGCCCATCATCTCTGGCGAAGGTCAGCCTGACCTGGACTTCATCCAGGCCGGGATTATGGAGGAGGAGCCAGGTCTCATACCCTGGACCGGTGTACCCTTCGGCGAAGTACCAGGTCCTTGCTGGAGCCCGGGCCCCTTTGGAGGTGATACCATCATGTCCAAAGTAGGCCGTCCGCTCAGCGTAGATGAAGCCGTCTGACTCAATCTGGGTGGCGGCTACTGCGCTGGGCAGGAGTTCATGGGCTGGGATTGAAAGCCGCGAGGTCGGTTGTATGGTGTAGCCATGGGTGACTGCTTCCCCATCCTCTTTGGTCAAAGTCAGGGTGACATTCGCCGGCTGGCTGTGAGGGTTCATCAGCAATACCCACTGCTGGGAAGGAGGGCGGGGAAGGGCCTGAGCAAAGTACCAGGTGGTTAGAACGGTCTCAGGGATCAGGATGTAGGTACCGCGTGCCTCGGCGGTGAATGTTACTGGGCCGCCGGCAGGCAAAAGTACCTCCCGCGTCCGGGCCTCTCCTTCGAGGCGGTAGACTGCCACTGGCTTCTCCGTATCCCAGCCGTCAATGAAATCAGTTGGGTTCACGGTAACCGCTCCTGGCCCCGTTGTGGCCACGGAGATCTCCTCCGGGCTGGTCCAACTAACGAAGAGCTGGGCTGGCCCAATGGGCTTGAAGGCAAGACGCTCATCCTGATAGCCGCTACCTCCAGCGAAGAGGGCGTCCGCAGCCGAGTAAACGTACCTGACGCCGGTGACGTTGTCCTCCTGCAACGCGATCTCCCCTCGTTCCCTGCTTTTCTGGCGGTAAGCGGCCAGGCTGGCCATGGCATGGGAGATGGGTTTAGGCTGGTCACCAACGCGGAAGACACCGAAGTTTCCCTCGTAGGGGTTGTAGGCGTCCTTGACATCGTTGAGCATCCATTTGTAGGCTCCGTCAAGGTCTTCAGCCAGAAAGTGGAGATATATGGCCGTCTCGTAGATGGAGGTCAGGGCCGGGTCCACCGGCGTTGCCGCAGGAGGGGTTGTTCCCCGGGCGTTGGAGTATCCGAACTCTCCCAAAGTGAAGGGCTGACCAGGAAAAGAGGCTCGAATGTTGTCCAGGATGTTGAAGGTGGCCCTTAGCCCCCACAAGCTCATAGACCCGTAGCGATGATAGGATTGAAAGTCAAGCACTTGATTGGCTGGCTGCTTGGCGAAGATGGGGTTGTTGTATCCCACGGTGATGAGGTGATAGGGGTCAACAGCCCGTATGGGTCCCATCAGCGACTCCAACCAGGCCCCTACGGTTCCGTTGCAGACATCCAGGAAAGGTTGCCAGGGAGCCGAGTCGGGTGAGTCCATGTAGTCCAGGGTTGTGCCACCATGGCTGCGTACCCAGTCCGTGGCCGCCCTTAGAAATTCGAGGTAGAGGAAATAGGCGTTGGCATAGAGGTACCCCAGCCAGGAGGAGAGACGGGCTGGTACCACTCGCCGGCCGGCCCGGGTCTGCCGCCAGGCGTCAACCTCCTCCTGACTCTTTCTCTCACCGTAGTGATCAACCAGGGCTGTGGTTTGAATGGGAGCCGGGTGATCGGACGGATACTGGGCTGTGGCAAAACTGTAGAAGCCCGGTTCATTCTCCAGGTCGTAGCCCATGATTATCGGCTCGCTGGCGTAGCGCTGTGCTATCTGTGCGTCCAAAGCAGCGACGGCGGTCAGGTTGGGGTCGTGGTAGTCGTTGAAGGTCAACAGGATGTACAGGTTATGCCGGCGGGCCAGGTCCAGCACCGTATCCAGCTTGGTGAAGTTTCCTCTCTGCACATCCCTGGCCAGAGCCCTCTGCACGAACAGACGGGCAGCATCGAAACCGGCCTCTCTAGCCTTGCGGAAGTCCTTCTCGATGAGAGCGGCGTCGAACAGATTGTCCTCCCACAGTCGCCAGGCGCGGTCATAGTACCCCTCGTAGTTAACCCCCAGGACGAAGAAAGGGGTGTTGTCTGGTCTGAGGAGATGGCCCCGGTCCGGGGTGAGGTGCACGAAGTCAGCCGCTGAAAGGGCCCTCTCTTCCAGGCGAGGAGCTCTCCTCAGGAGCCTTCTCAAGAAAGCCAGCAAACCTTCCACCGCGTTTGCCAGTACATCTGATCTCATCCTGTTCCCTCCTTTCCCTCGGGACTTTCCGAGGGATCGCTAACTGGCGGCTACCTTGGCAGCCTGATCTCTGATTTCCCTCAGTAGCTTGGCACTCTCCCCTCGCCCCTGGCGCTCCAGGTCACGGGCGATGGCCTCCATCAACTGCAGCAGTCCGTCGTTGACCAGGTCGGAGCTTCCCCGCAGGATCTTCTCTCTCTCCCCGACCTCCTCCGTGGCCAGTAGGCGATTGATCAGTTTTATCTCAGGGGGCATCCGTTCCTCGAGCTGAGAGATGATGTAGCCATACAACCCTTCCAGGCTCTGGGCTACCTTCTCTTGCTTCTCTTCCCTGGCGTGGGCGATATTGGCCGAGAGGACCAGCAGAAAAGTCTCGTCAATCTGTTCGATGTGGTCTTGCACCATCTTCCGCGGGTCATCGTCTTCCAGAATGCGGCGCAGGAGATCGGCTGCCCGTTGCATGGCCGCCCTTGCTTGCTTATCCACCTCATCGGTGATATCCAGCACCTTGCTACGCAGGTCCGCAAGGCGCTGGGCCCTCTCCTCGTCTCCTTTCCCCTGCGCTGCTTCGATCTGGTCGGTCAAAGTCTGAAAGAAACCGTAGTCCAGCAGGGGGCGGTTGGCTATGATCAGGCCCTCGAGCTGTGCCTCGTCCTCAGCCTCCAGCAACTTCTCGATTACCTCTTCGCCGGTGATACCTTCAGCCAATGGCTCTGGGATAATCCGCCGAGGAGCACCGATCAGCTCCAACAACTGCTCACGCAGTTTGGTCAATCCTTTGACACCAACCTCATCACCATCCTTGCGAGCGGCATCAATGGAGGCGCTGAGGAGGAGGAAGAATTCGTAGTCCAGATTTTCGCGTTCAGCCTCCACCAACTCCTTGAGCTTCTCAGGGTCCCCCACCCGGGCCTGGAGATCCTGGATCAAGCGCGTCTTCTTGACCTGATCGTCGAGCATCTCCTTGGTGATGCCCTCAGCCAGGAGGATTTCCTCTACGAGTCGTTGGAAGCTGAGGACCGTCTTGGGTTGGAGCATGTAGGCTCGACGTTTCTGCGGGGGAAGGGCATCCAACAGGGCGTTAGTCAGGCCACCGATGATCCTCTCCTGATCAGGACCTTTGAGACCCATCTCCATGGGCAGCAGGCAGAGGAGCAATTCCTTATCAGGATCGTGGTACAGGAGAGGAGCACTCAATATCCCTTTATACCCGCAGAAAGGGCACTGGACCACATTCAATCTTCCCCGCAGGAGACTCTCCTTAAGTTGGGCCTCTTCCCCCACGTCAATGATGCTGTGTAGTGAAGCGATGAAGGGTTGGGTGCACTGGGGGCACTTGACCTGGGTGGGCTGAGGCGGAAATGGCATGCCAATCCTCTTTATTTAGTCCAACCAAAAACGGCGGTAGACCCGACCGAAGTCGGGCACATGGCGCACGAAGATCAGCCCTCCAGCTATGACACCTAAGACCAGCATGTAGGAAGGCTCTCCTAAAAGCCATATGATCACCGGCAGGGTCAAAGCTGAGGCGCCGGTGGCCCGAGGCGCATGGCGCAAGACCAATGCCCAGCCACCCCAGACAGCCAGCATGATGACCATGATCAGTGGGGAGAGATAAAAGAGGCTGATGCAAGCAGTGGCCAGGCCCATCCCTCCCTGGAAGCGGAGGAAGACAGGCCAGCAGTGACCGGCGATGACCAAGGGTACAGCCACGACTATGGCCCATTCATTTATGCCGTAGACCTGCGCCACTTTCACCGCCACGAGAGCCTTAGCTATGTCCCCCAGGGCGGCGATGATGGCTGGAGCGAGCCCTACCATGCGCCAGGTGTTGAGGGCTCCTGAGTGTCCACTTCCTCCCGCTCGGATATCCACTCCACCCCACAATTTCCCCATAATGACCCCGAAGGGAATAGAGCCGAGGAGGTAAGAGGTGAGGCCGATCAGAATGAAATTGGCTATCACTGTCTTGCCCCCTTTCCTTTATGCTCAAACCAGGACCCGAAGGTGCTTGGGGAAGAGCTCCATCTCCAGACGATGGGCGTTAGTGTACAAAATCTCACCGTCGGCAAGAACGGGGAGGGGTTCCTCCGAGGTGATAACTACCTTTCTAGCTTTGGCCATAGTCACAGGCTCCTTGTCAATGTGCGTTCCGCGCATGACATGGGGCACCAGGTAGAGGATGCCGAGGCGACTCAAGCCCCGGGATAGGAGGAGGTCAAACAGCCCATCGTCTACCTCCGCCTCAGGGGCTATCCAGAAAGTGCCACCGTAACAGCGACCGTTGGCTACGGCGATCATGGTGATGGACTGCTCAACGGTCTGACCATCGAACACAACCTTGACATAAGGCGTGGCGTAGGTCAGGAGCAGGGTGCGGAAGAGGGCCACAACGTAGATGGCTGTGCCCCGCAGCCTTTTGATCTTGCTGGCCTCGATAGCGACCAAAGTATCGAAGCCGATACCCACCACGTTGGCGAAGTAGTAGTCATTGCAGCGTCCCACGTCTACCAGTCGTGGTCGGCCTTTAGCCAAGCGGTGACAGGCCTGCCGCCAATCGGCGGGGAGGTCAAGCATCTTTATGAAGTCATTTCCGGTACCGATAGGAATGATGGCGAGAGTACCGACGACATCATCCCCCCCGGCGGCCATAAGCCCATTGAGCGCCTCAAAGACACTGCCATCACCTCCGACGATGGCTACTACCTCGTAGCCGTCCTCTTTTGCCTGGCGGACCAGCTCTGTCATCTCGCCGGGCCCGGTTGTGTGAACAGGGTCATAGGCCACTCCTGCTTCCTGCAGGACCCGCTGGATCTCAGGAGCGAGCTTCTCTCCAGCGCCCCGCCCAGCATAGGGGTTGATGACCAGTTTGATCTTCTCCATCCTGTCCCTCCCCTGACCCCTGAGACCCTTCCAGTCGCTCTCTACCTTCTGACCTCGATTGATCCCAGGGTGATACGATCAGTTGGCGGCGTGGTCCCTTTCACCTGCAAATTGTACCATTTGCCTGGCTCCGGGCTGGTGTAAACCAGGGCTACTACGTCGTACAGGCCCTCAGCCAGCGAGTGATCGAGAGGAAGCTCATAATAGTCACCCACAACCTCGCCAGGCGTCCAGAGTGTGGTAGGATAGGTACCCAGCACCGGATGAGCATAGTCCAACTGTGCAACCTGATTTCCGTTAGGGTCGTACAATCTCACCGAGACCGAATAGTTGTTTTCCATCTTGTCCAGTGCTTGCCAATACAGGATCAGGGAAAGAACTTCGCCAGGCCTGAAACGTTGGCTCCAGTGTCGGTATCCAACCAATTTCAACTGGTCTTCCAGATTGACATCGCTAGGCGTGGTCTCTTCCGGGACCTGAATTGACGGTTCATTTTGGATCTTCAGCACCGGCCCTGCTGAGGTGAGATGTTTCTCGCCAAGGAGGTAAGGATAGACTCTGGCAACATAGACTGGCTTACCTTGGGACCGACCATTCTCTAGCCAAAAGCGGAACTGTTCCTCCTCCCTTTCGCTGATAAGGCGTTGCACCCACACATCTTGGCGGAGACCCTCAATCAGTTGAAGGTACCAGAAGACGGTTGCCTGTTCCCAGTCGGCAATCATCAAGCTATTCGGTTCGAGGTAGGGCAGGGCATTTGTGGCCAGACGGCGGCCTTGTTCCCATCGCAGTTGTTGACGATAGGCGTCCAACGGGAACCCCTGTTCAATCAATAATTGTCTATAGCTGTTTACACCCGTCAGAGCGAGAAGGACAAAGACCCCTAAGCTTACCAGGGTCCTGGCCCTGGGCCAACTTAAGCCGTCATTGATCTTCTTCCCCAGAGTATCTACTGCACTCCCAATCCACAGAGCGAACAGCACATTTGCTGGAATGGCGTACAGGGTGGGCCTGGTTTGGAGATGATAGGCGCTAGTAACGGTGAAGGTAACAACGCCTAGGAATCCAAGGAAAAATAGAAGAAAGGTCCTGGCATCCTGCCACAGAAGGAGAAAAGCTCCAAGGATGCCTAGCAGCAGTCCGATGACGTGAAACTGCCTGCTCAGGTCAAGACCGTAAGCTCTCACCCTGTCCAATATTTCATTCAGGGTGGTTGTTTCTCCAAAGGCACTGAGCTTTCGGGCCGTTACCAGGTCAAGGAAACGCTCCAGGTTGTCCGGATGAAGGAGGTCGAAGGGGGGATGCATCCTGCTACGGATAGGCAAGTACAGATAGAGAAGCAGGGGCAGGCCAAGAAGTACAATCAACAACCATAGACGTTTCGGTTCACGCCATAACTTTCGATCAACCAGAAGGGCGAATATGATCAGCGCTGGGCCAATAAGGATCATTGTGCGGTGGTGGGTCAGGCTCAACCCGTAGACCAGAGCGAGGGCACGCAGATCACGCTCTTTACGTTCTTTCTGCCAACGGAGAGCGAGATAGATGGTAGTCGCCACGAAGAAGGCGTTCAGGGAACGCACTCCAGCCATGATAGCCCATTCCCAGAAGAGTGGCGAAACGGCCAGGGCCATGGCTGCCAGTGCAGCGCCTTCATACCCGATCGTTATTTGACGGACCCCCAAGTAGACCAAGGAGATGGTTGCAGCCGCAAAGATCGCGGACAGTAGATTCATGCGGTAGGCAACGTTACCGAAGGGAACCAGGTGGCTCCAAAGCCATCCTACCAGCGTATAGAGGGGATAGCCGGTGTAGTGCATGATGCCAAGGAGATAGGGGGCGAGCTGAGCCTCACCGGGGTCACCCCCCAGAACGTCCGGTGACAGGGTGGCCACGTAAAGGATAAGAGCCGCCGCGCCCAGAGCGCCGGCCATAAGCAGATCTTTATCAACTTTCTTCGAGAGGGCAGCTACTCTTGTCAACATTGGAGGCGATTATACTGCCTTTTCGTCAAGCTGTCCAGTAGAAAGAGAGCCTTTCATAATTCGCAGGATATCGTTCTATCAGCTAACATGGTATCCGGAGTCGAGGCTTTCCCTGGCACCTGTGCGCCAGGACAGGTGAGCCGGATTTTGAGAGCCAAAACCGCCTGAAGGCTCCACTCCAGGTGACAAAGCAGTGTCCTGCTCGATTTATGCAAGGGTCTCCAGAAAGACAAAACCACCCGGTTATGCTCCAGGTGGCTCATGTCAACGTCGTGGTTACGCGGGGGCTGGATTTGCCCCTATCGGCATGGTCTTTCCAATCCGTGTCATTCCTTGTGAAGGGTTTTGAGCATCTTCAAGGCGTGGAGAGTGACCCATTTGGAAGGCTGGCCTATCTCTTCCAAAGTTATGAACTTCTGTATCCACTTGCCCCCTTTGGGGTGCTTCTCACAGGGCCAACACCCCTTTTCGTCCTGCTTCTCCAGCACCATACCAAGCCCTTCCTGGATGCGCTCATCGTTGGGATTGACATAAGGAGCCAGTAGGTTCAATACCCCAAGTATGTCTGTGTCCCACTGGAGGGGGAAGCCGAACTGGAACCAGCGGGGGCTCGGCTTGCCCCATTCTCGGTGATGTTTGTAGAGGCCTGAGTTCAAGAAGAGTTCAACGGCCCGCTGGCGGGACTCTTCTATCTGAGGAGTGACCCACTCTGAAGGGAGGTCGTGGAACGCTTGAAGGACGACGGCGGTAGCCCAGAAGCAGGAATGGGTCTTCACCTTGGAGACACAAGGCCAGCCGCCCTCCTGGTGCTGGATGCTCAAGAGCCAGTCTAGAACCTGGCGGGCGCGAGGGTCATCCGCATAGCCGTACCAGAACATCAACCGTAGGAGGTCAGCCGCGTGGCAAGGGAGGAATACGGTGCGCCCTTTTATCTGGAGGCCGTAGGCCCCATCTTCCAGGATGCAGCCATCGAGTCGGTAATCCATCGCCTTTCTGACGGCTCCATCTCCCTTATAGCCCAGCCACATGAGGAGCATCAAGTAGCCTCTGGTGCCGTGATGAGGGCGGGGGTCAGAGCCCCAGTACCCCTCGGGGCGTTGCCGCTTGAGGATCTTCTGTATGGGTGCAGATTGGGCGATGGCCTGGCTGGCGACCATCACCTCCGGGTCACTCTCCGACTTATCCAGGAGCCAACGGAGGGTGAAATACCGGACGGAGGGGTTGGACTCTTCAAGGAGCCAGTCGGTGGCGTCGCCGTTAAGAAGGGATTTCCAGTTGGTCATCTTCTCCTCCTTTCCGGTGGACGAGGGGCATCCTCGCCCATGCTATGTGGAAAGTGCGGGGCCGAGTTTCGGTCCAGATGAAAAAACGCCCAGAATTGTCCCGCATCGGAGCTCAGCCGCCCATGGGTTTTCGACTTCTCCCCGGCCAATGGTAGCACGTGACCTAGATACGCAGCTCCACTACGTCACCATCTTGAAGGACGTGATCCCGTCCTACCATCTGCCCCTCATATACGCCACTGCCCCACACTCGTGCTGCTTTCAGTTGTTCGTAGAAATCCTGGTGGACCTTTCTTGCCAACTCGGCTACGGTGCTCCCTTTCTTCAGCACAAACGGTGCGCTGAGATCGGGCTCTTTCCCAGGAGGTTTGGAGTACACGCGGATTATTTCCAACTGCTCGAACACAACTTGCTTTAGGCGTTCAAGGTTGCGACCGGTAGTCGCAGAGACGGGGAGCAAAGGCCAATCATCCTCAAGCAGTTCGCCAAAAATCTCAAAGTCCTCATCTGAACTCTCGTCATCGTTCTTGTTGACCAGCACTAATAACGGTATGAAGGTCATACGTCGCTGTTCGGTGTGACGGTCTTTCAGCGGTGTCTTGAGCTTGTCGAAGGGATGGCGGGGCACGATACGGTGTTCTTGCAGCAAAACGATCGAATCCTCAAGCTGCTGAACTGGGTCTGTCTGCAGGTCTACAATTAAGAGGATAAGGTCTGATCTTCGAATCAGGTCCAGCAATTCTGGCTCTACAAAGTCCCTATTCAGGGGTGGTGTATCTATCAACTGGATCTGGATGTTTTCCATTGGCATCATGCCAGGGGTGGGTCTCCAGGTAGTGAAGGGAGAATCCGCCACTTCGGGGGTGGCGTTGGTCAGACTTGCCACCAGAGCCGATTTTCCCACATTGGTAGGTCCAATGACTACCACTTGCCCTGCGCCTTCTTTGACGACACGGAAGGCAGAATCACGCTTGCTGATGCTTTTTCGGGCTTGGGATGCAGTTTTCAGTTTGGAGAGCCGCCTGCGCAGATCAGCCCTCAACTTGTCCGTACCCTTGTGTTTGGGAATGGTGCTTATGAATTCTTCGAGAGAGGCGATCTTCTCCACAACCGACTTGGCTGCGCGATATCGCCTTTCTGCTTCAACAGCCTCTGGAGGAAGGTTTGCTGGCATAGCTATCTGATCACTTGTGCTTTCTTCTGGGGCACGTCCCAGCGTTCACCGTCCACGCCCCCGGTGCCCTTTTACCTTCACTTCCGCACGCGCTTCACTGTACCCTTGTTCGCTCGTTGCATCTCCTCCGGCCCTATCTTCACGAGTGACGTTTCGCTCCCCCCACCGGTGTACACAACTGCTCTCTCGAACACTTTGGGATCAATCAGAAAGGTCGCTTGGAAGCCGAACGATGGCGTTCCGCCACACGGGTATCCCGTACGTTCAAGAATCTCTTCCGCCGTCGCCAGCCGCGGTGGCACAATGCCCAGCACCCTCCCCACCCGCTTCCTGCTCACTCGGTCCTCTCCCTTCACAATCGCCACAATCAGCTCCCCCTCCGCGTCAATCATGCAGATGTTCTTCACAAACTCATCTGCTGCCGCGTTCACCGCACGCGCCGCCTCGGCCACAGAACGGCACGACTGCTCCAATGACAGATGTTCCGCTTGGATTTCGTGCTCAGCAATGAAGCGAAGGAGCTTTTCTTCGTAGGAGTTACACATTGGGGAACCTTGTTTTCATCGGTCATTCTTTGACCACAGTGTCAAGGAGTATGCATCGCACAGCATCCTACCATCGGCGCCAGGGACGTATTCCATCGGGCCCTGCGGGATGAGATTCTCCACCTCCAGGTAGCCGGCGTCCATGTATTCCCACATAACCTGGAAAGGAACTGTGCCGGGCACCCACTTTTCCACTATGACGACGCCGTGACCGGGCAGAACCGTGAAAACCACCTGGCGCGGATCCTTGGGATTTTGCAGCGTTTTCGAGCGGGCAAAAGCCTCTTTGATACCCCTGGCCTGAGCTTCTGTGCCACAGGAAACCGGGTAGTGGTAGTATGGCGGATCCAGGAGAACGTACTCCACCCAGCGGGGATCGTAGGCGGCAATGCCACGGTGTCCATGCAGCTTGGAGCGCACCACTGGCACCCGGGCCAGGGTATCCCACGCTGGCCCCAGAACGATAGTGGGGAGCGCACTGTCCATGTCCAACATCTCCATTGCTTCGGAGGAAGGAGGATCGTTGCGCTTTCCCTCCACGTGGCGCACCAGGGCTCCCTGGCCGTCGGACCGTACCCCCACGATCACCGCTAAGTCATCCTCAGTGATGCTCCCCTTGTCCACAGGGCGAGCACTACCCGTCACTGTGGCGATGAGGGCCCCCAGCGTCGGCTCCCAGGTGGCAAAGCACCCCTCGCTGTATTGGCTGGCCACTGCGTCCGACACGGCAGGTACCTCTACCAGGTCGGCGATGCGCACCATCTCGGTGAAAAAGTTGCGTTCGCCCAGTTGCTGACCAGCCACGCACATGGCTGCGGGCGTGCTGAGGCGTTGCCAGAGAGCGCGCGGGATGGGGTCTTCCACCACTTTGTGCTGATTCACCTCGCTGGTACTGACAGTGGTGACCATGCGCAGAACGATGTCCTCGTAAAAAGATTCCAGGGTTTCTGCCTCGCTGCGAGGATGGGCGCCGACCAGATCAAAGTGGTACGCTACCAGCGGGCGGCGGTGTCCTGAGCGAAGCTTGTCCTGAGTTCTATTGAAGGGTCGAAGGGCTGTCGAAG
>JBHIDP010000056.1:0-14062 GCA_046760185.1 Anaerolineae bacterium | reverse complement strand
AGGACGAAGCCTCAAGGGGCCTGTGGCGGGGTTGCCAAGAGCGATCCCTGTATGCAAAGAATTAGGAAATTACCCTTACCCTGCACTGTAGTCTGAACAGGCTCCTTTTCCGAGGATACACCAATGTCAGATTTTGCTCACCTTCACATTCACTCCCAGTACTCCATCCTGGATGGCCTCTGCCGCACCGATGAACTGGCGCAACGAGCCGAGGAATTAGGCATCGGTGCTTTGGCCCTTACCGACCATGGGGCGATGTATGGAACGATCGAATTCTACGAAAAGGTCAAGGAGTATGGCCTGAAGCCTGTCATCGGATGTGAGATGTACATCGCTCCGCGGCGAATGACTCAGAAGGATCCCAAGCTGGACGCGCATTGTGACCATCTCATCCTGCTGGCCGAGGATCAGGATGGGTACCTTAATCTGCTCAAGCTGGCTACGGCAGCCCAGTTGGAGGGATTCTATTACCGGCCAAGAGTGGATAAGTCGTTCCTGGCAGAGCATTCAGAAGGACTGATCGCCCTTTCAGGCTGCAAATCAGGGGAATTGGCGCGTCTTATCGCTGCTGAGCGATTGGAGCGGGCAGAACAAGCAGCGTCCTGGTATGGCGATGTCTTCGGTCCGGACCGTTACTACCTGGAACTACAATCCCATGACGGCATTCCAGAGTTGCCCAGGATCAATCAGGAACTGATCACCATCGGCCGCAAACTGAACATTCCTCTTGTGGCCACCAACGACGTGCACTACGTCAAGCCGGAGGATGCTGACACTCAGGCCCTCCTCCTCTGCATCCAGACTAACACCACCATTGACAACCCCAGGAGGATGCAGATGGACGGCACAGATTTCTACCTCAGGAGCCCTGAGGAGATGGCCTCCCTCTTTGACGAAACGCCTGAAGCTCTGGTCAATACCCTCCGCATCGCCGAGCGGTGCAACGTCAACCTGGACAACAGTGAGTACCATCTGCCCAATTTCCAAGTGCCGGAAGGATTCACCCCTCAGACCTACCTGGCTCATCTGTGCCGGCAGGGTTTAGCCCGACGGTATGCCCTCATCACCCCCGAAATAGAGGAGCGACTGGAGTACGAATTGCGCCTTATCCACGAGATGGGCTTCGATACCTACTTCCTCATTGTCTGGGACCTGATCCGCTTCGCCAGAGAGAACGATATCTGGTGGAATGTACGCGGTTCGGCAGCCAGCAGCATTGTGGCCTATTCGCTGGGTGTGACCAACCTGGACCCTCTGGCACATGGCTTGATCTTCGAACGCTTCCTTAACCCTGGACGCGTGACCATGCCTGACATTGACATGGACTTTCCTGACGAGCGCCGTGATGAGATGATCCGCTACGCCACGAACAAATACGGACAGGACAGGGTAGCTCAGATCATCACTTTTGGGACGATGGGGGCTCGGGCTGCCATCCGTGACGTTGGCCGGGCGCTGGGTGTGCCTTTGGGTGAGGTTGACAATGCGGCCCGCCAGGTGCCCTTTGGCCCCAAGGTTAAGCTCAAGGAGAGCCTGGAGTCGGTCAGGGAACTGAAGATGCTCTACGAAAGAGGCGGTTATCTCAAGGACCTGCTGGACAAGGCCTTGTGTCTGGAAGGAGTAGTCCGGCACCCCTCCACCCATGCAGCCGGGGTGGTCATTGCCGACCGACCTCTCATCGAGTATGTACCCCTCCACCGTCCGACAAGGAAGGAGGAGGGAGGGGCAATTACCCAGTACGCTATGGAGGAACTGGAGAAGATTGGGCTGCTGAAGATTGATTTCCTGGGCCTCTCCACCCTGACCATCATGCGCCGCACGCTGGACCTGATCAAGGAGACGCGAGGAATTGCCGTCGAACTGGACACCATCCCCCTCGATGATCCGCAAATCTACGAGCTTCTGTCATCAGGTGACGTGCTGGGCGTCTTCCAGGTGGAGTCGGCAGGAATGCGCCGTGTGCTACGGGGCCTGCAACCGACAGAGTTCAGCGATGTGGTGGCTCTCATCTCCTTGTACCGCCCCGGCCCGATGGAGTATATTGATGACTTCATCGCCCGCAAGCATGGTCGAGCTCCCATCAAATATGTTCACCCTAGCCTGGAGCCAATCTTGAGGGAAACCTACGGCATCATCGTCTATCAGGAACAGATTGTGCGCATCCTCACCAGCTTGGCCGGCTACTCCAGTGCTGAAGCCGACCTGATGAGACGGGCGGTGGGGAAAAAGAAGGAGGAGGAATTAAAGGAGCACCGCGAGCGGTTCATAGAGGGCGCCATGCAACATGGTGGCCTTGAAAAGGCCACAGCCGAGGAGATTTTCGACGATATCGAGTACTTCGCCAACTACGGCTTCAACAAGGCTCACGCCGCCGCTTATGCGGTCATAACCTGCCAGACAGCCTACCTCAAGGCTCACTATCCAGTTGAGTTTATGGCTGCCCTTCTCAGCGTGGAGCGGCACAACACCGATAAGGTTGCCCAGTACGTGGCTGAGTGTGCCCGTTTGGGGATCGAGGTTCTACCACCGGACATCAACCACAGCCAACTCGATTTTACTGTTGAAGCCTCTGGTCAGGCTGACCGACCACGGACACTTCGGCGAGCCCTCGGCGTGAGCCCCGCCCTGAGCCCCGCAGTGAGCCCCGCAGTGAGCGGGACGAACTGCGGGACGAACTGCGAGACGAAGGGCTCGGTCGAACGCTCAGTACAAGCTCAGGACTATGAGACTAAGGACTACCAGAGTAGTGCCATCCGCTTCGGCCTGGGAGCCATCAAGAATGTGGGCGAGGGCCCGGTGGAAGCCATCCTCCAGGTTCGCATGACAGAAGGCCCTTTTAGAGACCTCGACGACTTCTGCCGCCGGGTGGACCTGCGTCAGGTCAACCGCCGCGCCCTGGAGTGCCTTATCAAGGCCGGTACCATGGATTCCTTCGGCCCCCGTGAACAACTACTGGCTGTCATAGACCGTATGATCGGCCTCAGCGCCCAAACCCACGCAGCACAGGCGGTGGGCCAGATGAGTCTGTTTGAGGCGGGTCCCGCCGCTGCTCCAGTCCTTGTCGGACAATCAATCCTGTACCCTCCACCCGAAACCAAAGCCCTTACCCAGAAACAGCTTCTGGCCATGGAAAAGGAGTTGACTGGAGTCTACATCTCCACCCACCCCTTAAAGCGGGTGGCGGCCCAGATTGAAGAGTCGGTCACTGCTTTCTGTGGCCAGATTGATGAGAGCTTGATTAACCAATCGGTCATAATAGCCGGGGTTGTCAACGGAGTTCGGCGTATAACAACAAAAACGGGCAAGCCTATGGCCTTCGTCGAGTTGGAGGACCTGCACGGCAGCGTTGAGGTGGTTGTATTCCCCGACGCCTACCAGAAAAGTGAGGAGCTCTGGCAAGAGGATGAGATTCTGGTAGTGCAAGGTCGAGTCGAGACGAGGCCCCGGCCTGAGCCGGGACGAAGGCAGGGCAAAATCCAGGTCATTTGCCAGTCCGTGGAGAGATTAGAGAGCAGTGAGGAATCGAGCCGGGATAAAGGCCGTGATCCCGATATACAGCACCATGTACAGATCACCGTGCCCCGCACCGGTGATCACGAACGAGACATTCAGCGCCTGGGGGAGGTGTATCGCCTGCTGCAAAGTTATCCCGGCAACGACCGCTTTAGCCTCTACATCGCTCACGACAAACATCTGGTAGAATTGGACTTCCCCAATGCGACCACCGGATACTGTGTGAAGTTGCAACAGGCTCTGGTGGAGATGCTGGGCGCAGGCGCGATCCAGGTGCAAATAGTGAGAGGAGGAGGGTAGAAGAGGTAGAACCTGCCCTCTGGACCGTGTCTTGAGGCTTCGGCCTGAGGGTCTCAAGCCCGAAGGGTCGGCAATTTGACCGATCGCCGCAGCGATCGGCCTTTTTTAACTCCTCTGTCTATTCCTTAACTCCTTATACTTGCACTTTCCTAAATTACGATTTTGAGGTATAATAACGTAAAGTGCTAAGAAAGGGCAAGGACCCCACCGTACTTAGTTCAAAATTCCTGCCCCGGTGGGAGGTCCAAGGTAAAAAGGTAGAGGTGAGGGGGGATGGTTAGGAAATCATGGTTGGTCAGGCTGATCGGTCTTCTGGGGCTGACTATTATCCTTGGTCTGCTTCCCTGGCCCCTGTACGCTGGTGGGGCCGTGACATGGCAACAAACACGAGGGCCGAGCGGGGGCCAGGTAAATGCTCTGGCTATCGCTCCCAGCAACCCCAGCACCCTGTATACGGGCACTAACAACGGCATCTACATCAGCCGTGACGGGGGGGAGACCTGGGCCGCGAGCAATGAGGGCTTGCCTTTGGAACGGGAGGTTCAGGCTGTGGCCGTAGACCCCCTGGACTCCAATGTGGTCTACCTCGGCACCTTCCAGGGAGTTTACCGCAGCCGGGATAATGGAGCAACCTGGCAGGGAGTAGGCGCTGACCTGCTCCACGGTCTTGTATCCTCTCTGGTTGTTGACCCGCTCAATCAGGGTGTGGTCTATGCTGCGGTGGGCCAGGACGTGTTCAAAAGCACCGACGGCGGCGACACCTGGCAAAAGTCCGACGCTGGTCTACCGCAAATCACCGTCTGGGCACTGGTCATTGACCCCAACACGCCCAGCACCCTCTACGCCGGTACGGATGCGGGAGGGGTCTACAAAACCACCGACGCTGGTGTCACCTGGCAGGCCGTCAACAGTGGCCTTCCGGCCAACATCCATGTGCAGGCCCTAGCCATCCATCGTCAGATTCCTGACATACTTTACGCTGGTACAGATCAGGGGGTCTACCGTACGACCAACGGAGCCATTGACTGGACCTTCGTCAGCGACGGCTCCTGTCGTGGTCTGGTTCGATCCCTGGCCATAGACCCTTTGAATCCCAGCGCCTTGTATGCAGGGGTGGCGGGAATAGGCATCTGTAAGAGCACTGATGGCGGTGAGAGTTGGTTCGTGCCCGAAGGAGGCCTGACCGGCAAGCCGGTGCTCTCCCTGGTCATCCACCCCTGGATACCGACCAAGATATATGCTGGCACCGGAAACGGAGTCTATGCCAGCAAAGATGGGGGAATTGGCTGGCAGGTTCAGAATGATGGGCTGATCAATACCAACGTTCACTACCTGGCTATTGCGCCGGGAACTGAGGGGGGCCTCTACGCCGTTACCAGGTGGGAGGTCCTGAAAAGTGTTAATGGTGGGCTTAGTTGGACCTCCCTGGATGGCAATCTGGCCGATACCTTCGTTCTGTCTCTGGCCATTGATCCGAAAATACCGTCTGTCATATTCGCTGGCACGTGGAATGGGGAAATCTACCGAAGCTTGGATGGAGGGGAAAACTGGAGTTTGGTCTACAGCGGGCTGGGCGAGGGAGACCAAATCACCACTATGGTTGTTATGCGCTCCTACAACGGCAGCACAGAAGAAGTATTCGGTCTGGTTTTTGCCGGCACCAACGAAAAAGGCGTTTTCGTCAGCAGCGATGGGGGAGTCAACTGGTCGGCCATTAACCAGGGGTTGACCACTACCCAGATCGAGATGTTGGTTGCTGCACCTGAAGGGCCGGGAACCCTCTTCGCCGGTACCAACGATGGAGCTTTCAGATTGGACCTTTCACCAGGCACTGGTTCACCCAATCTGCAATGGGAGAGGCTGGCCGATAGATTGCCAGCGGAGGAGGTGCAGGCTTTCGCCGTCCATCCCCGCACACCCAGCACAGTATACGTGGCCACAGCGATAGGGGGTGTGTTCAAGACTACGGATAGAGGGAACAGTTGGATGGCTGTAGGCCGGGCTTCGCTCCCAACCAACGTCAGGGTGCAATCACTGGCCATCAATCCAGAAAGGCCCGACGTTATCTATGCCGGTACCGATGGCGGGGTTTTCCGCAGCGATGATGGAGGTGTCAACTGGTCCGCTGTCAACGAAGGGCTGGTGCCCGGAGTAGATATAAAGCACCTGGTCGTTGACCCCACAAATCCAAGCATGATCTACGCTGGCAGTTCAGGGGCTGGAGTTTTCCGAGGAATTGACACCCAACCTGTCGGACTGTCTATGCCGCCTTTTGCCTGGCTGACTCTGGCGGCGGTCGGCAGCAGCGGTTTGGTCCTGGTAATCCTGGCCCGCCGACGCAGGTTATGGAGAGAGGCAAGACGACAGTCGCTGGAGACGAACTGGTTTATCTGGCATGGAGAGATTCGCCGTGCCTTGCTACAACATGGTCAGGTTGACGACGAGGTGCTGGGGGCTCTTCCGGCCGAACTGAGGGAGGAAGCTCTGCAGCGCTACGTAAACGAACATCCACAGGACAATCTGATATTGATACTCGATCCGCCCAGCCTTCAACTGGGCGAACCGATAACGGTCCAGAGCTTCATGCGTAACTGGGAGATATTGCAGCGGGGCATAAGCAGCGGGGCTGATATCGAGCCGGTCGCAGCCAGGATCACCAACCAGCTCTGCAACCTGTTGGGGTTCACCGAAATCTCCAAGCGTTCCTACAAGGACCTGCACGGCTACGTAGTGCAGGCTCCCACCCTACGCCTGCGCATCCCACCTCGCTTCCCCATTATCGTTCTGGGCGATGCGGAATTCGGAGCTGAGAAGCTGGATGACCTGCGGGACCTGATGGGCGTGCTCGGTGTCACCAGCTATTTTGCCCTCATCCTGGCTCTGGGGGAACATTGGCAAGGGGGACGAGTCAGAGGGTTAAAGCGTCTGATGCACGAAGCTATTCACGACTTCATCGTCCTGGATGGAGAAAACGTCACTAACCTGTTCATGGCCCGCGACCCTGAGCGACGCCTGATCAACATGATCCTGGAACAAGTGGACCTGACCGTTGTCTCCCCCTACGTGATCTCAGGGCCAGTGCCCGAAAACATGTTCTTTGGGCGTGAATATGAGCTTAAGACCATCACCCGCACAGCAAAGGATACCAACTTCGCCATAGTGGGAGGGCGCAAGATCGGCAAGACCTCGGTGCTGGCCAAGGTCTTCCGGCTGCTGTCGGAGACGGCTGGCTATCGCCCCTTCTATCTGGATTGCCAGTCAGTTCATAACTATGAGGGGTTCTTTGAGGCCGTGGGTACCATGTGGGACGTAACTTTGTCTCAACCCACCCCAGACGGTTTCCGCCGTCTTATCTGCGATCTACAAACCGAGAATCAGACCATCGTCGTTCTTTTGGATGAGGTGGACGCCCTGCTCAAACATGATCAGTTGCACCAGGAGGCCCTCCTTCACCTGTTCAGGGCTCTAGCTCAAGAGGGGTTGTGCCGCTTCGTTTTCTGCGGTGAGAAACGGCTCCATTCCAGCCTGCACGACCCAGCTTCCCCCCTCTTCAACTTCTGCAACATCTTGCTGCTAAGCTATCTTGAGCCTCGGGATGCACGACGGATCATCATCGAACCCATGGAGGAGTTGGGTCTCGCTCTGCAACGGCGGGAGGAGTTGGTCCGACAGATCATCGAACTTTCCTCCTGTCATCCCAACCTGGTGCAGTACACCTGCCAAAAACTGATCACCGAAATCAACGAGAGGAGGTCCAGGACCGTTACCCTGAACGATCTGGCTGCGGTCAGGGACTCGAGTCCGTTTTCGGAGTATTTCCTGGAGGTGATGTGGGGTAACAGTAGCGCCTTCGAGAAGACCATCACCTTGCTGTTGCTGGAGCGGGATGGTGTCACCTTTGCTGAAATAGAGGAGATACTACGCCAAAGAGGGATAGTTGTGCCTCGACGCGACCTTGAAAGAGCCCTGGGGGGATTGATACTCTACTCAGTGCTCAGGAAGGAGAATGACTTCTACAGATTTGCCGCTCCCTCCTTCCCCCAAATCATCCAGCAGAGCCAGGATGTGGACGCTCTGCTGGAAGGGCTTACTCCCGGAATCTACCGGCAGGACCAATAAGAATTGATCGGAGAGCATGGCGTGAGCGAACGAATCTTCAAGACCAGAGGGCCTTTGGATCCAGATGAAGATCAGGCCATCTTCGTCGAACGGGCCGAACTGCATGACATCCTACAACTGGTCAGGGGGCTCAGCGTAGACAATTACGTCGCCCTGCTGGGATCACGCCAGACTGGCAAAACCACGCTGCTCTACAAGGCCAAGGTGGTTTTGAGAGAAGAGGATTACCGCGCAGCCTTTATTGATCTGTCGGGGCTCGAGAATCAAAGCGAGGCCAGTTGCTATGCCCATGTCTGTACTCAGCTCTACAGAGAGCTTGAGGATCTGCTGGGGCCTGAGGCGGACTGGAAACCGGCCGAGGTGAGTGGACCGGTCCCTTTCCGTCAATTCCTGCTGCGGGTAGCCGAAAGTGCTCCTGTGTCACGCCTGGTGATTATGCTCGATGAGGTTGGAGCCTTTCCCGCAAATCTGGCCGATGCTTTCTTTGGAACCATCCGGAACGTCTTCTCCAGCCGCCACAAGGAAAGCGAGCAAGTCCTGCAGAAGTACCTTTTCATCTTCTCCGGTGCGGTTGACCTACACAAACTGACCAGCGGCGAGAATTCCCCCTTGAACATCTGCGAAAGGGTATACTTGCAGGACCTGGAGCGGGAAGGAGTACACCAGTTGGTGGGGAACCTGAGGCGGCTCAACCTCAGCGTCAGCAGTGACGTTGCCGAGTACATCTTCAGCCAGACAGAGGGACACCCCTATCTGACCCAACGGATCTGTTCCTACTTTGAGCGTGCCCCGACCCTGCCTCTCACCCGGGCCAGCGTAGACCGCGTGATAGAGAGGATGCTACGCGGTGACGACAACCTGAAACATGTCATCACCCAGGTGAGCGAGGAAGAGGAGGCTAAGGAACTTCTGCGTCAGATAGTTGTGGATGGACAAGAGGTGCCTTTCAGCCGGGTTAATCCGTTGGTGGCCCAGTTGGAAGTCATCGGCGCTGTCAAGGGGAATGGATATTGTAAAGTTCGCAACCCGATCTACAAGCAGGCTCTGTCTAACTACTTCGGTGCGCCCTCTAAGAGCAGGGCATGGAAAGGCAGCGACTGGCTTACCCTGCTCTTGATCCTGTTGTTTCTCCTCTTTGCACCATCGTTATTTTTTTACCTTCGAGACATCGTTCTCTCCCCCCGCTTCGTGACCCAGGTGTGGGAGATGCCAGAGCTGGAAGCTACAGCCACGGTACGCTACGGACCGGTCCTGAGGGATGGCCGAGAGCATGAGATACTGATTGAGGTCCAGCGCCCCTCCAACGGCGGTGAGCCTATCACGGTCAGGATAGATTCGCAGAGCCTGGATCTGGCCGTCAAGGGGGAATTTAGCCTCGAGTTCGCTGCCCAACGGGAGAACAAGAGTTTTTACCTGGAACTGATGCGAGGTTTTGCCGTGCCCAACTTTCTGGCCCCTTTCACCGAAAAGCGCAGCTTTGACCTGAGCTTCCAGTCCGATTTGAAGAAAGTGACCCACACCGTTGACCTGCGCACAGACTATTTCTCCACCTTCGTTGCCTCCTCCCTGCTTTGGCTGGCGGGCATTGTCGGCGCTGTCAGCACGATTCTCACCAACCTTGAGACTATTCAGGCCATGCCAGAGAGGATACGGAAGCTGTTAGGCAAGGAGAAGTAGCAGGGGTGAAGATGAAGCGTATTGGTGTCTTGACCAGCGGTGGTGATTCCCCCGGAATGAACCCCTGCATCCGGGCCGTGACCCGGGTAGCTTTGAACGCCTCCGTGGAGGTGAGCGGCATTAGGCGTGGTTACCGTGGTCTGATCCAGGGCGACATACATCCCCTGGGCCGTCGTCAAGTGGGAGGGATAATTCAGAGGGGTGGCACCTTTTTGCAAACGGCGCGCTGTCGGGAGTTCGAGACAGAGCAAGGGCGCCTGGAGGCGCTGCACAACCTGAATGAGCACGAGATAGAAGGTCTGATCGTCATCGGCGGAGACGGTTCCCAGCGGGGTGCCTATGAGTTACACAAGCTTGGTTTTCCAGTGGTGGGCGTACCAGCTTCCATTGACAATGACCTATGGGGCACCGACATGGCTATCGGTGTTGACACGGCCCTCAACACAGTACTGCAAGCTGTTGACAAGCTCCGCGACACCGCCTCCTCCCATCACCGTGCTTTCCTGATCGAGGTGATGGGACGGAAGTCGGGGTACCTGGCCCTCATGGGGGGATTGGCTGGCGGGGCCGAACTGGTCCTCATCCCGGAGAAGGAAATCAGCCTGGAGGAGATAGCCAAGGCGGTGAAGGGTGCCTACATTCGAGGGAAGGCCCATGCCATCGTGGTCATAGCGGAGGGGTTCCAGCATCGAACTACAGACATTGCCCAATTTCTGACGGAGCACGAGATTGGTTTCGAGGTGCGAGTGACCATTCTGGGCCACGTCCAACGCGGCGGACTGCCCAGCGTCTTCGACCGCATCCTGGCCACCAGACTGGGGGCCGTGGCTGTCAACTGCCTGTTGAACGGCCAACGAGGGGTCATGGTTGGTCTCAGAGGGGGTGAGATAAAGACTGTTCCCCTGGAGGAGGTGGCGACAAGAGAGCGTGGCCTCGACCTGGACTATTATGACCTAGCCGAAGTCCTGGCCAAATAGGAGGCAAGGGCATGGGAACTCACCTCATTGTTCCTAAAAGGCCAGGACAAGCCGATGATGCCCCCCAGGTGCATCCAGAACACAGGATGAATCCTCGTTGATGATTTCGATGCTGCATTGGAGGCTGCGGCCATCCATTGTCGCGCCCTTGACCGCCTTTTTCTGGGGAAGCAATAGCTTAATCACCAACACCCCCTCGTAGTTCGTCCGATAGTCGAACACTGCTTCACTACCATCGTAGCTGTAGGAGTAGATGATATACAGCCCGGTGGCCGGCTGGTACACCTGTATGGCCCCGTCATTCTCTCCCAGCCTGGGCTGGAGGATCACCCCTCCGCGCCCCAGGGAGACACCGTACATCCCCTCGATGATAGCCTGCCCCATGGTGCCAGCCGCACCGGCGTAGTGATGCGCCCCCCACCCCTGGCCGCTTTCCACGATCTGCCACTCATAGACCTTATCAGGATGCCTGACCCAATCGGCGGCCACCTGGGTCAGGTGGGTTAAGGCCAGTTCAGAAAAGCCGACCTCGAACTCGGCCAGGATCTGCTGACCAGCCCACCAATCCCATAGACCACCATTCTGATATTCCCCCACATCCATCTGAGGATGGGTGTAGGTCCCCTCGGGATAGGGAGGATAGAGGCTCACCCCCGCCTTGCTGGCCCCCGCTGCCTGCCTGACCTCCTCCAGGACGGTGAAGATGCTTCGTGCCTGCTGCTCATCGGCCAAACCGGCCTTTGCCGCCACGGCGTTGGCGATGCTGACCATCTCCTCCTCGGCAAAGGGGTGAACCAGAGGAGTCAGGTGAAGATGGAGGCGATAGAAGCCCCGCTCCGGCTGCCAAAGATACTGATTGGCCTGCTGTCGCAGGGCAAAAGCCCGCTGCCGCCACTCCCCTCCCCGTTGCCACTCTCCGGCTGCATCGTTCATCTCGGCCAGCTCCAACAGGGCGCGGTAGGTAACGGCCTGATCGTAGAGGGAGGCCGTCCAATGATCCGCTCCCTCATCCAGGTCCGTGGGGTTGGCAGCCGCTTCTAACTTTATGTCACCCCAATCGGTGGTATGTCCCCGCTTTATCAAGCCATACCGCTCATCGTAGCGCCTGGCAAAGAGCCAGGTCATGGCCGAGTTAAGGCGCTCTATCACCTGCTCACCGGCCAGGTTCTTATGTAGCCAGTCGCTATCCTGGGTAATCCAATAGTAGAGATAGGCCGCGTGGATAATGCTCGTTTCTTCGTCCGAAACGGCTGTGGCCTTGTCAATGTGGCCGTCGGGGGCCAGGATGCCGCTGACGGCCCCTGCACCAGGCCGGTTGCCACTGGCGTCCTGGCTGTCGGTCGTGTACTGGCGCCGCAGGAACTCCTCCAGGGGGAGACGCAGATACTCTTGCGGGTAGAGGTATTGGACGGTAGGGGTGAGAGTGGCCATATCTCGGGCAAAGATCAGTCCTCCATACTCCGCCGCGGCCATAAATCCCTTGATCTCTCCCTCCAAACCTGGCAAAGATGTCTCGTTGAGTCGCAAGGTCTCACGGATGCTGACCCCCATGGTCTCGATCTGGGGGTTCTGAGGATAGCTCCAGAAGGTCAGGTAGAGGGGATCAACTGCAGGGGTAGGTGGGGGAGTGGCGGTGCTATTGATGAGGAAAGAGGAGGGGGCAAAGGGAACCGGCGGGGGATCAGTGCCAGATAGATGCAACGGCATGGGCAGGGAGGAAGCCCTTCCCTCCGCCACGGGATTGGAAGCGGCACAGGCGGTCATGGCCAGAAGGGCCAGGAAGATTCCCAAAGAGATGACCAGAAACAGACATTGACGCCTCACCATGGACCGAGCGTTCTACCTTTCAGGACCTGCTCCAAACGATCCAACTCCGGTCTGGCATCACGCAGCATCAAGTCGCTGACCGCCTGGCGGGGTTCCTTCCCTTCGAAGAGGACCTGATAGATTTGCTCGGTGATAGGCATCTCCACCCCATGTTTCTGGGCCAGCTTGCGGGCGGCCATGGTGGTGAAGATCCCCTCAGCCACCATCTTCATGGAGGCCTGGATATCGGCCGGGGTGCGCCCCTTGGCCAGTTCCTCCCCGACGTAGTGATTGCGGCTGTGCCGGCTGGCACAGGTGCATACCAGGTCCCCTACCCCGGCCAAGCCGGCGAAGGTGAGAGGATTGGCTCCCAGGACCACCCCCAGCCGGGTGATCTCAGCCAGCCCCCGGGTCATAATGGTCGCCTTGGCGTTGTCCCCGTAGCCAAAGCCATCAGCCGCTCCGGCCCCTATGGCAATGATGTTCTTCAAAGCCCCTGCCAGCTCCACCCCGATGACGTCGTTGTGGGTGTAGACGCGAAAGAGGGGGGTCATGATCAGTTGCTGTACGAACTCGGTCACGGCCGGATCATGAGAGGCGATGACGGTGCTGGCCGGAAGCCCGGCCACTATCTCCCGGGACAGATTCGGCCCGGAGAGGACGGCAACCTTGCGCCGATGGCCCTGCGGCAATTCGTCGCCAATGACCTCGGTCATGCGTTTGGTCGTCTCCACCTCCAGGCCCTTGGCCGCGCTGATAACGATGGTGTCCTCCGGTAAGTGCGCAGCGATGCGCTGCACATTGTCCCTCATGCGCTGGGCTGGCACCACCAGAAGCAGTAGGGTGCAGGAATCCAGTGCTTCGGGCAGGGAGTGAGTGACGGTGAGATCGGTGGGGAAGATGGCACCGGGCAGAAAGGCCTGATTCTCGCGACGGGTCCGCAAGGCATCTGCCTCCTCGGCCGTACGAGCCCACAGCGTGGTAGATAGGCCCTTACGGGCCAGCATGATAGCCAGAGTCGTGCCCCAGGCACCAGTGCCGATGACCGTGATCTTACCCTTCATGGCGCTTACCAACGAGCTCGCGAGCCTGTTCCCCTATCCTGCGCTCAGTGCCGGCCAACAGACGACGGATATTGGGCCGGTGAGCGTAAACGATCAGTGCCCCAGCACCGAGGGCGTAGAAGGAGTACTGTATGGGCTGCCTGGCCACGATGACCAGACCCATCACCACCAGGGAGCCCAGGACCGCTCCTGTGAGGGAACCGACCGAAGCGTAGCGGGTGAGGGCCAGGCTAACAATGGGGATTGGGCCGGCAACGAGGGCGGCCAAGGGCCAGAGGGCCAGCATAGCCCCGCTGCTGGTCATGGTCCCCGCCCCACCTTGCAAACCGATGAAGAGGGACTTCTGATGTCCCAGGACCGAGAACAGGGCGGCCAGGGCCTCCACGGAGGCAGAATGAAAGAGCCAGCGAACCAGCAACACAGCCACCGCACCTTTGGCTATATCGCCGATGACGGTAGCTACGGCCGCCAGAGGCCCTACCGTGCGCAGCACGTTCGTCCCTCCCGTCCGACCGCTGCCGTACTGGCGGATGTCAATCCCCTTCAAGAGGCCCATCAGGTAGCCGATGGGGATCGCCCCACAAAAGTAGCCTATGGCAATGGCTA